>JAOUHG010000002.1:0-82500 GCA_029865265.1 Candidatus Krumholzibacteriia bacterium
GGGTGCACGAAGCTCTCGAACTGCGCCGCCATCACCAGGTAGACCAGGAACACGGCCAGGATGAGCGCCAGGATGAGGCTGCGGTAGGAACGCTGCAGCTCCTCGTTCTCGCCGCCCAGTTCCACCGTGATTCCCTGCGGGATACTGAGCGACGCCAGCATGGCGGTGACCTCGTCGGCGACGTTGCCCAGGTCGCGCCCGGACACGTTGCCCGAGACCACCGCGGCGCGCTGCTGCGAGACGCGCGAAATCTGGTTGACGCCCCGCGCCACCTCCACGTCGGCGATGGTCCCCAGCAGGATGGGGGTGCCGTCGCGTTCGGCCACCACCAGCGAGCGCATGGCGTCGATGTCCTGGGCGCGCCAGGCGCTAGTGCGCACGCGGATGTCGATCTGCTTGTCGCGCTCCTTGAACTGGGTCGGGACGTCACCAGCGATCTTGGTGCGGACCGTGTTGGCCACCTCTTCCACCGCGAGACCCATGGACGACATGCGCACGCGGTCGAACTGCACGTCGAGCTCCGGGTTGCCGAACTCGAGCGACGACTTGACGTCCTTCACGCCGGGAATCTCGGCCACGCGCAGCACCAGCTCGTCGGAGAACTGCTTGAGCTCGTCCAGATCGTAACCGAAGACGTGCACCTCGAGCGGCGTCTGGAAGGTGAAGTATGACGGCCGCGCAAAGTTGATGTCGGCGCCGGCGATCCCCGCGAACTTCGCGCGCAGAGAGTTAACCAGCCTCTCCTCCGCAACCGGGTCGCCCTTGTTCTCCATGACCACGTTGAGCTGGCCGAGGTTCTCGTCCTTGTTCTTGATGTTGCTGCCCAGGCGCGTGGCCGTCCCCACGCTGGTGAAGTACGACTCCACGCCGGGCTCGGCGTCCACGAACTCCTCCATGCGCGCCAGGCGCGCGTCGGTGTTCTCCAGCGGAGTCCCCTCCGGCATCTGCACCGCAAAGCTGAACTCGCCCTGCGAGAACTGCGGGATGACCTCCTTGCCGATGAACGGCGACACCAGGATGGCCGCCCCGAACAGCGTCAGCATCCCGGTGAGGAACAACCCGCGGTGCGCGAGGGCGCGGTCCAGGGCGGCGGTGTAAGACGTCTCCAGGCGCGGATAGAAGCGCCCGTAGGCCCCGCGCAGCGGGCGCGAGATGAACGTCAGTCCGCGCACCAGCCAGCCCGACACAATGCGCACCATCTTCAAGACGAACACCGGCACCGTAATGACGAGCACGCCCGTCACCGCCCGCATCCAGCGCCCGATGCGCCGGCGCGGGAGCGGCTTCGCCGCGCCCGCCGGCGCGCCGGCCAGCGGGCGCGCCTTGAACTCGAGCGACGACGCCATGGGAATCAGCATCAGCGACACCACCAGTGACGCCAGCAGCGAGATGGACACGGTGAGCGCCTGGTCCTTGAACACCTGGCCCGCCAGCCCCTCGACGAAGATGATGGGCAGGAACACGGCCACCGTGGTGAGGGTGGCGCCGGTGACCGCGGAGGCAACCTCGCTGGCGCCGCGGCCGGTGGCCTGCTTGCGGTCCGGGCTGGTCTCCTTGTGGCGCGAGATGCTCTCCAGCACCACGATGGAGTTGTCCACCAGCATGCCCACCCCCAGCGCGAGCCCGCCCAGAGACATCAGGTTCAGCGACACACCGAGCTGCTGCATGATCACGAAGGTGAACATGATGGAAATGGGAATAGAGAGCCCGATGATCATGGTGCTGCGGAAGTCGCGCAGGAAGATGTACAGAATGAGCACCGAGAGCAGCGCGCCCTGGATGGCGTTGAGGCGCACCTCGTTGATGGCGCTCTTGATGAAGCGGGACTGGTCGAACAGGACGTCGATCTTAACGTCGTCCGGCAGCTGGTGCCGCATCATGTCCACGCGGCGCTTGATGGCGTCCGCCACCGTCACCGTGTTGGCGTCGCCCTCCTTGTAGACCGCAATCTCCACCACTTCCCGGCCGTTGAGGCGCGTGATGACCTCGCGCTCCACGTGGCCGCGCGTCACCGACCCCAGGTCGGCCAGGATCACACGGCGCCCCGCGTCCTCGCGCACGATTGTATTGGCAATATCATCGACGCTCTTGAATTCGTTCTCGGTGCGCAGCAGGAACTCGCTGCCCTTGTCGCGCAGGCGGCCGCCGGACTGGTTCACGTTGTCCTGGGCGAGGCGCGCGGCCACGGTGGCGATGGGGATGCCGTAGCTGGAGAGGCGGCGTTCGTCCAGTTCGACCTGGATCTCTTCCTCCAGACCGCCCAGCACCTTGGCGCTGGCCACGCCGTCCAGCGCCTCCAGTTCCTTCTTGATGCTGTAGTCGGCCAGGTTGCGCAGGCGCACCAGGTTGTCGGAGCCGGAGACACCCATGCGGATCACCGGGTCCAGCGACGGGTCGTAGCGCAGGATCACCGGCGCCTTGCACTCGCGTGGCAGCCGCACCAGGTCGATCTTGTCGCGCACGTCGAGGGCCGCGTACTGCATGGACGTCTTCCAGGTGAACTCGAGGATGATCTCGGACATCCCCGGCTTGGACACCGAGCGCACCGAGCGCAGCCCGCTGATGACACCCACCGCCTCTTCCAGCGGGCGGGTGACGAAGTTCTCCACCTCGGCGGGCGCGGCGTCGGGGTAGTCGGTCTGGATGGTGAGGGAGGGGTAGGAGATCTCGGGCAGCAGCCGCAGCTGCAGGCGCGAGAGTGCCACGAACCCGAACACCACCGTCGCCACGAAGATCATGGTGACGGTGACGGGGCGCTTGATGGAGAAGTCGACGATGCGCATGGCGTCGCGCTACTGCTTGTCGCCGGTGGCGTTCTTGTCCGCGGCGAGGTTCTCGGGCGGCACCAGCTTGACCTTGCTGCCCTCGCGGATGCCACCCACCCCGGCCGTCACCACGGTGTCGCCGCTGGCGAGACCGCTGGTGATCTCGGCGTGGGTCTCGTCCTCGTAGCCCACGTCCACCGGCGCCTTGCGCACGGTGTCCGCCGCGGCCACGTACACGAAGTGGTCGCCCGCATCCGCCACCACCGCGCGGCGCGGCACGGCGAGCACGCCGTCGTGGGTGTCCATGAGAATGCTCACGCGCACAAAGCTGCCCGGCACGCCGCCGCCGGTGGTCTGCGCCGTCACCTTCACCGTCCCGGTGCGCAGGTCGACTTCGGGGGCGATGCGAAGAATTTCGCCGACGAACTGCGCATCGGGATCGGTGTCGGGACGGATGAACACCCGCTGCCCGGGGTGGACGCGGCGCGCCTCACCCTCGGGCAGATACATGGAGAGCAACAGCGGCGTGTTGTCGGTCACCACGAACAGCCGCGTGCCCATGGCGATGTTCTCGCCCGGGTCCACCAGCCGGCTGGTGACCACGCCGTCAAACGGCGCGCGGATCTGCGTGTACTCGTACTTCACGCGCGCGGACTCATAGGAGTTGGCCGCCAGCTCGTACTGGTACTTGACGTCGAGGTATTCCTTGTCCGAAATGAGATTCTGCTCGTGCATGGCCTCCAGGCGCTCGAGCTCCACCTGCTGCTTGTCGCGGTTGATGCGCGCCTGCTCCAGCGCCACCGCCGCCTCGGCGTCGTCCAGGCTGCACAGCAGCGCGCCCTCCTTCACCCGGTCGCCCTCTTCCACGACGATTTGCTTCACCTCGCCGGAGATCTTGGAGAGGATGTCCACGCGCTTCTCGGACTCGAGGGTGGCGGTGGTCTGGTAGTAGGTGGAGATGGAGCGCGGCGAGACGGTGGTGACCTCCACCGGGACGCGCGTGTCCTGCTTCTTCTTGTCCTTGTCCTTCTTCCCCTTCTTGTCACCCTTCTTCTTCTCGCCGGACTTCGCCACGGCGGTGGAATCCCCTGCGAGTGTCGTATCCGACGCCAGCGCGTCGCTGCCGCTGCCACCCAGGCGCGGGCGAACCACCACCACGGCAACCACCAGCACGGCCACAATACTGCAGAGGAGAATGACGAGACTTCGGCGGGAAAGCTTCTTCATGGGGTCTCCGTACTCGCTGACGATTTCTGGGAACCTGCGCACCGGGCGGCGCCTGGTCCTGTCTACGCGCCCCCGCATCCGGATGTTTCAGGCGGGTTTGCGCGGCCCGGGCGTCACTGGCTGGGACTGTGCCAGGGACGCGAAAGTTTCAGATTTTTTGGATGTGGCACGGAATCCTACGCCAGTCGATTGCGCGTTGGCCGGGGTGTCTGGACCTTGCCATGATTTGGGGCATCTTTTGCGCGGGGAAGGCTCGGGTAGAGACCCAAGCTCTTCCCGCCTGCTCGGAGGAGCTTTCTCGACTCCTGGCCGGGTTTTGGCCCGTCCCAGCGATTGCCCCCCATCATCTGGCAGCCGAGATCCATCGCAACGCCACCCGCCTAATGATGCCGGTCATTCCAGCGGCCCAGGCCCAACCCGAGGGTCGTCGACGGCATTGAATCGTCAGTCCAGAGCGCGACGCCCGCGACTTATCTGTAAAGATCACTTGACACCGCATGGCCCCCGCGCGACCATTTCTTCAGTGCTTCTAGCATGCCTTGACTGTCTATAGCGAACCATAGCCGATAGCGAACTATAGCGAAAAGAGGAAGACATGAGAAGCACTCGTCCAATCGCTCTGGCGGCGTTTGTGGTTGGTGTGCTCGATCGGTGCGAAACCAGTTGGCGTCTCAGCAGTGCCATATGATCCCACCGCCGGTTTTTGCCCAGCGTCGGTCAATCTGCTTGCCCAAGCCAGATTTGATTTAACCACGTGTTTGGGCTCCGCCTCTTCTCCACTTCTATGCGCTACGCAAGCATCATATGTACATCAAGCTCAGGAGCAAGTGGACATTTGGTGTAACTTCTCATCAGAATGAAGCGTGACTTACGATCGTCGACGCAGAAGCCGCTGATTGCCCTGGTGGTGGCCGCTGCGTGTATTTGCCTTTGTGTTGCCACTGATGCGCGCTCCGACCGTTTCCCGCACCTGATGTGGCGGATAACAGATGAGGAGCTTGAGTTTCCGCTAGGCGCGATTACTGACGTCGGTGTCGACGGCGACATGACGGTGTATCTCCTCGACAGACAGGTCAAGGAAGTCCGTCGCATCACGGCGGATGGGGACGAGTTACCACCCCTGGGACGCGAAGGCGAGGGCCCAGGAGAGTTCATGCACCCCGCCCTTGTCTCCGGTGTCCCATCAGGCGGCTGTGTTGTTGTGCAGGACTTCTATGCACCCGCGGTATGCTTGCTGCCAGCCGGTCACCCGTGCCCTGCTCCGGACCTCGCTCTAATTCGGGACCTTTTTGGCACAACCCTGTTCATGGCAACCGCTCGAAGTGATGAAAAGGGTCGCTTGCTGGTGGTGGCAACCACAACCGAGATTCCCTATGACAAGACCCACCCCGCCGCCGACCTGGGCAGCGCCACGTCCGTCTTCCGTGTCCAGCCTGGCGAAAAACAGGCAACAGTCCTTTTCACCAATTCTCAGAGCCTCGGAGATGAACGCACGGTGAGGTTTGGGAACATCGGCTTCTATCCGATCCGATCGTGGGACGTTCATCCGACTGGACGGCTGATCTATGCGGACCCTGAGGGCCGCAGCAGAGTTCTGATCGGCCATCCCGCTGACGGGCCTGTCGAGGTCCTGGATCTGCCGGCCGTCAGTGGAGACGAAGAAGGAATTGCAAGGCGGGCGAGGGCCGAGAATCGCTCACCCGATTCGTACCCCCGTATCGCAGACGTACAGTGGATTGGAAGCGACCGTTTCCTCATCAAGCCGGTTGCCGCGGACCCCGGAGTCGAGATTCAGCAGACTGGAATCGTTGAGCTCTTTGATACGACAGGCTCATCGCTGGGCCGCCGTACCATCGTCTGTGACTACGATCCTGACCAGGACACGCTGTTCCAGCGAGGCGGCATCATCGTTATCATCAAGAGCGGCAGATCCGCGTTACTCGCCTCATTTCGAACCAAGCCGGGAGAGCCCGTGGTGCAATTCGAAGACGAGATCATCGTGGAGGCATACGATCTCACGCGTCAGTAGTGCCAATGCTTCGACCACGAATCTTGAGCTGTCTCAAGTGGCGGAAAAAGAAGGAGAGAATGGTGCGCCGGAGAGGACTTGAACCCCTAACCTTGTGGTCCGTAGCCACACGCTCTATCCAGTTGAGCTACCGGCGCACCCAGAGTCTTTATGATACCGGCGTCGAAGACGGTGGTACCTGCGGACGCTCGACCACTTCCAGGTCGAGACCGACGCCGCCCACCCAGCGCGCGGCGAGATTGTAGAGCGCGGCACCCACCGCCACCACCATCGCGCCGAACACCCCGTACAGCACCGCGAGCACCGGCGCCGCCAGAATGCCCAGCGCGCCGGTCAGCACCCCCAGCCCGGGGAAATCCGCGTCCGCGAGCAACCCGCCGAACTGTCCGACAACGGCAAAAACGAACGCGTAGAAGAGCCCGGCGATCAGGCCGAGCACTGCGTAGAGGATGAAGGCGACCTTGAAGATCGACCCTACGTCGACGCGCTTGAGACGGGCGTTCATGTTATGTCGGCCCTCATTTCATGGCGGAGAGGGAGGGATTCGAACCCTCGGTACGGGTTTAAGCCCGTACGACGGTTTAGCAAACCGTTGCCTTCAGCCAACTCGGCCACCTCTCCAATATCGATGTCAAAAGGAACTGGCGGAGGGCGAGGGACTCGAACCCCCAAGGGCGGTTAAGCCCGACGGTTTTCAAGACCGTTGCCTTACCAATTAGGCTAGCCCTCCGGTCCGTTGACCGGAACGCGCACTATAGCACCGGCACCCCGGGGGGTCAAGCGCGCCTAAAAAAAGCCGGGAGTTCGGGTTAGACCTCCGGGCCCCCGGCCGTCCCCGACCCCGCGTCCCGCCACATTTCGAAGGCCAGCAGGTACCAGAGCATCACGGTGAGCTTTCCGTCCCCGGCGTAGAAGTCCTCCACCCGGTGCCTCACCACCACCGGGTTGAATATGCCCGCCGCGCGCACGCGCTCGTCGGAGAGGTGATCCTGCACCAGGTCGCCCAGTTCCCCGCGCAACCAGGCCTCCAGCGGAATGGTGAAGCCCTGCTTGGGCCGGTCCACCAGCTGGCGCGGCACGTGGCGGTAGAGGATGCGCTTCAGAATGTGCTTCGGCCCCAGGGGTCCGCGGCGCAGGCGCAGCGGCAGCCGGAAGGCAAACTCAGCCACGCGGTGGTCGAGCATGGGTTCGCGGCCCTCGAGACTCACCGCCATGGTGGTGCGGTCCACCTTGGTCAGCACGTCCTCGGGCAGGTAGTTGTCGAAATCCCACTGGCACATCTGTTCCGCCGGCGTGCCGGGGTACGCGTCCATGAGCGCGCGCGGGTTCTGGTAGTTCCCCAGCAGCGCGGCCACCTCCTCGGGGAGCCAGTAGGAGATGGCGGCGTCGTAGATGCCCGCCGGCGAATGGTTCTTGAGAATCGCGCGCGAGCGCCGGATGCGCCGCGTGATGAGACCGCGATTGCGCGGCGAGAGCCCCATGTCCCCCAGCAGGGAGCGCACCCCGTCCACGTTCACCACGTCCAGCCCGGCCGAGATCAGCGAGGCCGGTCCGGCGGGAATATTGGCGAAGCGCTCGATGCGCGCGAGGGCGTCGTCGTACACGCTGTACCCGGAGAACAGCTCGTCGCCGCCATCCGCGGAGAGCACCACCTTCACCTTCTCGCGCGCCAGGCGCGACACCAGCAGCGTGGGAATGCCCGACGGATCGCCAAAAGGTTCGTCGAACAGATCGCCCCAGCCGCGCGCAATCTGCAGCGCCTCCCCCACGGTCAGGATGTAGCCGGTGTGGTCGGTGCCGACGTGCTTCGCCACCTCGGCGGCGAACCCGGACTCGTCGTGGCGCGCGGAGTCGAACCCGATGGTGAATGTGCTCAGCCGTGCGCTGGTGTGCTTTGCGAGCAACGACGTAACCAGCGACGAATCGATGCCGCCGGAGAGATACACGCCCACCGGAACATCCGACACCATGCGCAGCTTGAAGGCGTCGACGAGCAGTTCCTCCAGTTGCGCCTCGAGCGCCGCGTCGTCACCGGCCAGCGGCGGGCGCGCCGGATCCACCACGCTCCAGTAACGATCCACGCGCGGCTGTTCGCCGCGCACCAGTCGCAGGCGGCAACCGGGTTCCAGCTTGCGCACCGACCTGTATATGCTGCGCGGGGCGGCAATGTATCCGTACTGCAGGTACTCGCCCAGCGCGGTCATGTCGAGTTCGGGCGTCCAGTGCGGGTACGCGCGCAGCGCCTTCATCTCGGAGCCGAACCACAGCGTCTTCCCGTCCCATCCGTAGTAGAGCGGCTTCACCCCGACGCGATCGCGCACCAGCAGCAGTTCCTGTTCGCGCGCGTCCCACAGTGCAATGGCGAACATGCCAACGAACCGTTGCACCGCGTCCGGACCCCACTCCAGGAACGCGGCGAGTATCACCTCGGTGTCGCCGGTACCGCGAAAGGCGTGCCCGCGCGCCACGAGTTCCCTGCGCACGTCGGCAAAGTTGTAGATCTCGCCGTTGTAGGTGATCGTGAAGCGCCCGTCTCCGGCATGCATGGGCTGATGGGCCGCGTCGGATAGATCCAGGACGGAGAGCCTGCGATGCCCCAGGCCGACGCCGTCACCGTCCAGCCAGCAACCGGCGTCGTCGGGGCCACGGTGTTCCAGGCTGGCCACGGCGCGCCGCAGCCCGCCCTCCAGCGCGAGGGAGGGGTCACTGGTAACGAAGCCGGTTATTCCACACATGGGAGATTCAGCGAGCCGACGCCGCGCCCTGCCGCAGCGAGGAAAAGTACTCCGTGTAGGCGGCGCCCAGGCGTTCCGGCGAGAAGCGATCCCGGATGTAACCACGGGCGGCATCGCCCAGCGCACGCCGCGCCGTCTCGTCGACCAGGTCCCGCACCGCCGCCACCATGCCGTCGAGTGAGTCTGTCACCACGCCCACACCCGCCTCACGAATGAGGCCGTCGATATCGTTGAAGGTGACCACCGGGACGCCCTGGTTCCACGCCTCGAGGTAGGCGTTGGGGAACCCCTCGACCGCGGAAGTGTTGACCAGCAGCGCCGCACGCGACAGTACCGTGGCCACCTCGTCGTGCGGGCGGCGCCCCATCATGGTCACGTTGGGAAGTTTCGCCGCCTCCTCGCGAACGCGCGCCGAGAACTCGGGCTCGCTCGGGAAGTCACCGCCCAGGACCACAAACTCCCGCTCGGGTACGCGTCGCGCCAGCTCGAGAAGCAGGTCGGGGCGCTTCACCGACCACAGCGAGCCGATCCACACGATGATGTCGCGCGTGCCCGCCTCCTGCGGCGGCGCAGGCGCGATGCCGTTGGGAATCAGCCGTACCGGCCTGCCCAGCGTCTCCGCGGCCGCGCGCTGTGTCTCGTTCTGCACAACGATACCCGCACAGCGATTGAGACCGTACCGGAACAACATGCGGTCGCGAAATCCGCCGACGGTCACCGCGCGCGGATCGAAGTCGCCGTCACTGCCCGCGCCGTAGACGAACGGGCGGCGCCGGCGCCGGCAATGCATGGCCACCAACCCGGTGATCATACCCGCGTTGCGCTGGTAGTACACGTCGGCATTCGCGCGTTCCAGAGCCGCCATGACACCGCTCCAGCGCGGGTGGAAGAAGCGCAGCCCGGGAAGGCCGTCGGCCGAGTAGAACGCGTTCTCGGCGGGAAGCGGCAGCGACGTGCCATTGGGCAGGTCGGTAACCACCAGCACCACCTCCTGCCCCGCCGCGCGCAACGCGTCGGCCACGAACGCCGCCTGCACCTCGGCGCCCCCGAAATGCACGCGCCCGGTCACACCGTAATAGGAGGTCAGACGTGGGGATACGATGCAGACCTTCACGGCCTCACTCTTCCAGTTGCCGGAACTTGCGCCGGCTTCGGATCAGGTGACGCGCGATCACGGCGATGAACAGCAGCGCGGCGAAACCGAACAGGGGACCTTCCTGCAGCGCGAACAGCCGCGAGCGATAGCGGCGCTCGAGGTCGTCCTGGAAGTAGGCGCCGTAGTCGGCCAGGCTGAAGCCCCAGAAGTCCTGGAACGCACCCTCGAAGTTGCGCCGCCGGTCCACCTCGGCCAGGAACGCGGGCAGGCGTTCGAAACCGCCCGCGGTGAACAGCTCGCGGAACGCCGCGTACGACACCCGGTACGCCCCCTGCGCGCGCGACTCCTCCGCAGGATAACTGTATGTCATGTCGCGCAGCGGCGGCGCCGACCCGTTCCATACGCTGGTCGCCAGCTGCCAGCCGTCCACCATGGACCACTCGCGCGCCTGCCACTGCGCCAGTCCCTCCAGAAACCAGATGGGAAAACGAACGCGCGGCACGCGCTGGTAGAGCAGCAGGTGCGAGAGCTCGTGCGGCACCACTTCCTCGAGCGAGTTGTACGCGCGCGTGGCCTTGTTGACGTCCACCAGGATGCGCTGCTCCTCGAGCACCGCGAATGCGACACCCCACGTGGGCAGGCCTTCCTCCAGGGTGCGGTCGTAACCGCGCGCGTCGGAGGTCACCACGATATCGATGGGGGTGATGTGCGCGAGGCCCAGTTCCGCGGCGATGCGCGGAATCTCGGCGCGGCAGATGTCGGTCACCTTGTCCGCCACGCGGCCATAGCGGTTCTCGTAACGGATGGTGACGGGAAGCGGGGCGAGATCGCGCACCAGGCCGCCCGTCGCGGGGTCCTGCGCGCCCGCGGGGGACGCCGGGGCGAGTGCCGCCAGCGCCAGCGCCAGTACGCGCGCAGCGCGAAACAGCCGGCTCATCACAACACCGCGCTCAGCGAACACCGGCCGCCTCGATCACGCCCGCACCCACCACAACGTCGCCGTCGAAGAAGGCGATGGTCTGGCCGGGTGCGACCGCGCGCTGGGCGTTCGCAAAGGTCACACGCGCACGGCTCCCCCGCACGGACAGCCCGGCGATGGCTTCGGCGGGATGACGCGAACGGATCTGCGCGGTCAGCGCGGACGGGTCTGCGACCGCGTCGGCGTCGATCCACGCCAGGCTGCACTCGAGTTCGCAACGCAGCAGATTCTCTTCGTCGCCCAGCACCACCGCGTTGCGCTCGGCGTCCAGCGCCACCACGTACTGCGGCTTCGCCGCCGACACGCCCAGCCCGCGCCGCTGGCCCACGGTGAAGGCGGCAACGCCGTCGTGCTCGCCGATGACCTCGCCGCGCGTGTTTTCGATGGGCCCCGCGGCCAGCGGCACGCGGCCGTCCAGGAACTCGCGCAGTGACCGTGTGGAGACGAAGCACACCTCCTGGCTGTCCGGCTTCTCGGCGATGGACAGGCCCGCGTCGCGCGCGTGGCCGCGCACCGACGGTTTCTCGCGGTCGCCGAGCGGAAACAGCACGCGGTCCAGAATGGCGGGATTCACCGCGGAGAGAAAGTACGCCTGGTCCTTGGCGGCGTGCGCGGCGCGTGCCACGTAGTGACGTCCCGCATGGGAGCGGAACACGCGCGCGTAGTGCCCGGTGGCGACGAACTCGAAATCCATCTGTTCCGCCCAGTTCACCAGCGTGTCGAAACGGACAATCGAATTGCAGCGCACGCACGGGTTGGGGGTGCGGCCGCGCGCGTACTCGGCGAGGAAGTCGTCGTACACCTGGCGCCCGAACATCTCCTCGGTGCTTACCACCAGGTGGCGGATGCCGATGCGCTGGCACACGCCGCGCGCGTCGTCGATGGCGTCGGTGGAGCAGCAGCTCCGCTCGGGAATCGTGGCGCTGTCGCCGTAGCAGTAGTTCTTCATGGTCACGCCCACCACGCGGTAGCCGGCCTCCACCAGCGCCAGCGCGGACACGGCGGAGTCCACCCCGCCACTCATGGCGAGCAGAACGCTGCGCCCGTCACCGGGGCGCGAATCGATGGATAGATAACTTCCCTGCATGGTCACCACGTTCGTGTGGCCGCTCGCGATTCCACTTCCCCCACAACGAAGAATCCTCCCCGCCGGTCGCGGCGGAGAGGATTCTCGTAGACGACGTTCACGCCGCAGATCCGGGCCGGAACTACTGTCCCGCCGCCGCCTGCTGGCGCTTCTTGAGATTCTCCTGGCGCGTGATCTTGGCCTTGGCGTAGGCGCCCCACTGCGGGTCGCCGGTGGCACGCTGGAATACGGAGATGGCTTCGTCGTACGAGCCCACCTTCTCCAGCGCCTCACCCCACGCCACGTACAGGCCGGCCTTCTTGTCGGTGTGCTCCAGGCCCTTCTTGGACATGTTGATGGCGTCGCCGTAGCGGCCCTGCTCGTTGTAGCACGCCGCCAGTTCCTGGTAGGCCAGCGCGAAGTCCGGCTTGATCTCGATGGCCTTCTCCAGGTAGGGCGTCGCTTCCTTGAACTTCTTCTGAGCCTTGAGCGAAGCGCCCAGGTTGTACTGGTAGGACGCGTTGTCGGGCTTCTCCGCAACGAGTTCCGTGTACACCGCCGCCGACTTCTCGAACTGCTGCTCGTTGATGAGGATCTTGCCCAGTTGCGACTGGAAGCGCACGCGCGTGTCGCCGGTGGTGGCGGCAATGGCACGCTCGAAGGTGTCGATGGCCTTGGCGCTGTCCTTCTGCTCCGCGTAGATCTGCGCCAGCGAGCCCAGTGACTGCGCGTCCTCGGGATTGCTGGTGACGGCCATCTCGTAGAACTCGGCCGCCTTGTCCAGTTTCCCCTGCTTCTGGTAGAGGAAGCCCAGGTGAACCGCGGCGTCGTAACTGGCCGGGTCGATGGCGAGCATGGCGTCGTACGACACCACCGCGCCGGCGTACTGGGCGTCCGCCGCGTCATTCTGATCCGCCTTGGCGGCCTGCTCGGCGGCGAGGATCTGCGTGTGGCCCAGGTTGGAGAGCAGGTCCAGGCGCTGCGGCTCCAGCTTGTGCGCCGCGGCGTAGGCCTCCGCGGCCCGGGGATAGTTCTTCAACTCGCGGTAGCACGCGCCCAGGTCCTGCCACGCGGCGATGCGCGCGGGCTCCTGCTGCACGACCTTCTCCAGTTCCTCCGCGGCCTTGTCGAACTGCTTCGCCGTCATCAGCTGGGAGGCGGTCTGGTGCATCATGTCGACGGTGGTGAGCTGCCGCTCGAACCCGTGCTCGTCCTTGGTCTTGTCGAGCACTTCCTGGGCGGTGGCCGAACCTGCCCACGCGGCCAGGCACAACGCCGCGGTTAGTGCGGAAACTCGCGCGAAAGCTCTCATCGTTCCGATCCTCCGTAGGGCTTGAGCTGGTTCGCAGGGGGCGAACCGCTTGAACAGGGCGAAGATAGGGGAAACGGGCCCGCTCGGCCCGCCGATCTGTCATCAAAGGTAGCGGAGGCGAGTCGTTGTGTCAAGTGTATATTTTGATTGATCTTACGGTGTTTCGGCCAGGTACTGGCGGATGATGCGCACGTTCTCCGCGGCGGTACGGCCCAGTTCGCCGTCCGGGTCCAGTTTCGCCACCTGCTCCCATTCGACGAGCGCCTCGACGAAGATCTTCGCCTCCGCGAACGCGAGGCCCAGGTTGTAGTGCGCCTGCGGGCTCCCGGGGTCGACCTGCAGCGCACGCTGGTAGAGGTCCATGGCCTCGGACCTGTTGCCCGCGGTGTACTCGAGAAACCCGAGGTGGCAGTACGCGAGGACGTCGTCGGGGTCGATGGCGATGGCACGCTTGAAGGCGCTGCGCGCCTCGTTGCTCTTGCGGCCGGCGTCGTAGGCGAGCCCCATGTTGACGAAGGCGCGCGAGTAATCGGGATCGATGGTGATGGCGCGCAGGTACTGCGTGGTGGCGGAATCGAGGTACGCGGTCGCTTCGGCGCCGTGCTCGGGTGGAACCTCCATGGCCAGCGCATACCAGGCGTTGCCGGTATGAAAGGCCAGCCGGGCGTCGGCGGGTTGCGCGGCGGTCAGAACACGCAGGGTGTCGAGCTGCGCCTGCGGCGTCATCGCTCCCAGCCGGTCGGCAAGCGACGGCGGCGGAGCGGGCTCGCGCGTGGAGGCGTGCTTGCCGCAGCCGGCCACTCCCGGCGCCAGCGCGCAACACGCGGCCAGCGCCAGCGCGGCTAGTAGCGCGCTCCCCGTTTTCGTTTCCATTCTTCCGACCCCGCAATGCTCAGGAAAAAGCGAACGAACTGATCCTCGTAATTATTGGTCTCCACCGAACCGGTCTTGCCGAACTGGAGCGCCAGATCCAGCTTACCGGTCTTGCTGCGAAACAGCAAGCCGGTGCCGAGCGTGAACGCCACCTTCTTGATGGGCTCGCCGTCGGGCATGGTGTAGGGCAGTTGCTCCCATCGCGCCGAGGCGCGGATGGGCAGCAACGCGTTCCCCTCGCGGTACTCGACCCCGATCGACGCCACCTCTTCACGGACCAGCCGTTCGGGGGGAACCGACAGGCCGCTGAAGTTCTCGAAGTCGCGAACCGCGCCGCCCGCGTACGCGGTGAAGCCCGCGCCCAGGCGCACCACCGCCGACGCCGTCCAGCGCGCCGGCAACGACACCGTTTCCTGGTAGCTGCTGTTCGCACTGGCGTTGGTATGGGTCTCGTCCACCGACACGTCGTAGTCGACAACCCCCTCGTAGACCAGGCCCAGCGACACCCGGTTCACCGGGCGCAGCACCACACCGCCCCCCCAGCTGCCGCCGCTGAACTCCCGGTACTGGTTGCTGACCGCGTCCGCGGTGGAGGCACCCACGAAGTCGATGATCCAGCGATCCTGGATGGTCCCGCGCTCCAGCGAGTACGAACCACCCAGCTTGAGGTAGCGTCCCAGGTCCGCCGCCAGCACGAAAGGCACGGACCACAGGCCGCCGCTGCGCTCGAAACGATCGAAGTAGACGTCGCCCTCGCTGGTCACCTGCTCCACGCTGAAACTGCCGTCGGGATCATAGCGCCCGCGGTACCCCAGCGACACGCTCAGCCTCTTCTTGTAAATGGGAAACGCAAAGTTGAATCCGCTGATCTTGGTGGAGACACTCTTCTCCTGCGCATCGGCCGACTTGTTATCGTCGCTGGTCACGTAGCCGGCCACGCAGAACGTCACGCGCTTTGCCCACGCCATGGTGGCCGGGTTTTGCTGCAGGACACCGAGCGAGTCGTCCATGAGCTGCACGAAGCCACCCAGCGCCGCGGTGCGCGCATCGCCCACGTCCATGTGCTCGCCCAGCAGGTTGAGCCCGAACACCGATTCCGCCACGCCACTGCGCGGCGCGCACAACGCCGCGGCACCCAGCAGGGCGGCGAGGAGGATGCGCGTGGCCGCCCGGTTCATCTGTCGAACTCGGCCGGCGTGGATGAGGTGATGTACACACGCGGGCGCAGTGTGTCCTGCGCCGCCGTGCCGTAGAACTCAATCTGGCGCACCGCGGAGTTGTCCGCCACCAGGCGCAGGGTGAAGCCGTTGTCCTCCAGCGTGCCCTGCAGGGTGAGAAAGATCGAGTTGGTCAGCTTGAAGTCGACCACCCCGTCCCCCTCCAGAATCTCCACGTTGGTCACCAGCTGGCCGGAGGTGAAATCCGCGCTGGCCGGGTCGGACGAGTTGGGCACGAAGATCACCGCGCGGGTGTTGGTGCCCAGCACGGATCCGGGCACCAGGTGGAAACGCACGCGCGCCGTGTGCACGGCGGACTCCTCGGCCAGTTCGTCCAGACGCACGCGGAAATAGATCCGGCGCAGGTGGCCGTCCGAGATGATGAGGTTGTTCGTTGCCACCTCGGGGCGCACGAAGATGGCGTCCGCACTGGCGTAGTAGCGGCTCTGGAAACCGCCCACGTAGTTTACCTGGAGCTGCGGCTTGTCCTGGGCCGACTCGCGCGACTTGAAGGTGGCGAGGCGCTCGCTGGTGTCGGTGTAGACGATGGCGATCGCGGTGCGGGTGGTGTCATTGCGCACCCAACCCTGCACCAGGTCGGCCGGCAGCGGATAGCTGACGGGAAACGTCTGCAACATGCGGTCCACCGAACCCGTCACCGGGTCCGGGATCACGGCCAGCGTGTCCAGCGTGGGCACCGAGTCGCCGTTGGCATACTGGAAGGTCAGGCGGTAGAAGCGGGCCGGGAACGTCCCGGTGAGGTCGCGCGCCACCAGGCGCAGGTTCGCGCTTTCCACCACGCGGCCCGCGTCCGCGCTGGACCCGGAGTACGAGATGTTGATGATCATCGCGCGGGTGTAGCCGTCCAGGGTGCCGAGCTCCAGCGTGGAGTCGTTCCAGATGAGCGAGTGGTACTGCAGAACCGTGTCCGCGTAGACCGCGATGGTGTCCTGGAAGACCGTCCCGGGTTTGCTGCCCAGCAGGTCGGAATCCGAACCCACCGGTCCGTCTGGATCAGACGAACACGCGAGCGCCACGGCGAGCGCGGTGGCGGCGAGCGCGGCCAGGAGCATGCGCCTCCGGCGCGCGCGAGGGTTGGCAGAGAGCATCGGCACCTTGTAGCACACGGCCGCCGGGCGGTCAAGACAACCGCGGCTCACTTCTCTGGCTCCGTGGCCACGGTGAGCTTCTTCACGCCCGCACCCTTGATGAGATCCAGCACGTGAATCACCGCTCCGTGCGACACCCGCGAGTCCGCCTTGAGCACGACCGCCTTCTCGTCCTGGTCCGCCAGGCGGTTGATGAGCGCCTGTTCCAGCAACGCGGGTTCGATGGGCTCGTCGTTCACGAACACCGCCCCCGACTCGTCCATGTACACCACGATCGGGCTCTGGCGCACCGCCTCCGCGTTGCGGGCCTCGGGGAGCTGCAGGCTGATGGCCGGCTGGCTCACGAAGGTGGTGGACACGATGAAGAAGATGAGCAGCAGGAACAGCACGTCGATGAGCGACGTGAGGTTGATGATGACCGATCGTTTTCTCGCGCGTCGAAGTTCCATCGCTCACCGGGCCGGGCCCGGTTTACCGCGCTCCCTTCGCCGCCTGCGCGTCCGCTTCCATCACGGCCAGCTGGCGCAGCAGGGTGTGCGAGTAGGTGTCGATGCGGATGACCAGTCCGTCGATGCGCGCGTCGAGCAGGTTGTAGGCGATCAGCGCCGGAATACCGATGACGAGCCCGAACACGGTCGTGATCAGCGCCTGCGCGATGCCCCCGGAGAGCACCCCGGTCTGGCCCACGCCCGACACGCTGATCACCGAGAACACCTGGATCATGCCCGTCACCGTGCCCAGCAGCCCCAGCAGTGGTCCCGCCGCCGCGGCCGTTTCCAGCAGCACCATGTAGCGGTCGAGCCGCTTGACCTCGCGCCGCCCCGTGTCCTCCATGGCCTGGCGCACGATGTGCACCGGCTTGCTCGCCACCTCGAGCCCCGCGTGCACGATGTTGGCAAACGGGGTGTCGAACCGTTCGCAGATCTTCATGGCGAGCGGTATGTCGGCCGGTGTCTGGATGGACTCGATGCAACTGACGATCTCCCCCTGGATCACGCGGGGGCCGCGCAGCGCAATCAGCTTCTCAATGGTCACCGCCACCGCGATCATCGAGAGCACGGCAAGCGGGATCATCACCGGCCCACCCTTTACGAATATCGCCCACATTTATGGCTCGCTCCTTTCATCGTCCTTGCGGATGAAACGCCCGTTCCTGAAGTAACGCTCCTCGTCGCCCGGGAGCAGGTAATAGAACCCGAACGTGATCTCCAGGTAGGGCTCCGGGAAATCCGCGGGCAGGGGTCTGAAGGGCGCGGCGCCCTTCACCGCGTTGCTGCTGGAGCGGTGCAGAGAGTCGTGCCCCTCCGTCTCCACCACCTCCATTCCCTCCATGTGCCCGTCCGGGTAGATACGAAACAACACCCACGTGTAGCCGTGCACCGCACCCAGGGTGGTGAACGCGATGGGTGGAATCCACTTCTGCTTGATGCGCCGCTTGAGGTCCAGCAGGTAGGGCGCGAAGTCCCACTCGGTCGTGTTGAGCGAAATGCCACCGATGGTGGCACTGGCCGAGCCCTCGTGCTCGAAGTCGTGAGTCTCGTCGGGCAGCGACGGCTCGCGGCGCGGGCTGATCTGCTCGGTGAACTTGGAGCGCTGGATGGCCTCGCTGAGGCCGCCCTGCTCCACCGGCAACGGCGGCAGTTCGCTCTGGCCGCCCCCCTCCTCCCCCGGGGTGCGCGACGGGTTGTCGGGAACCGGAATGCGTCCTTCGCTGCGCGGCAGGTCGGAGTCCGTGTCGCGGCGGTCCAGATCGCTCGCGGCCGAAGAGACCGTGGAGAGAAAGCGGCTCTGCTGGTCGGTGGGCGTGGGCGTTTCCGGCGGCGAGACCAGCGTGAACTCCAGCGGCTCCACCCTCGGTTCCGGCTTCATGTCGATATCCAGCGACTGCACCGCATTGCGCAGTCCCGGCAGCAGCAGCAACGCGTGCAGCAGGACCGACACCGCGATGCCCCACATGAGGGCGCGATCGCGGCGATCCGGAATCCTGCCTGCCGTCATGGCGCTCATGCGTCACCCCGCGCCACCTCGAGGCGGCATATCACGAAGGCGCTCACCAGTTCGCGCAGCCCCGGCACGCGCGTCAGCGGCCGCAACCACGCGTAACGCGCCGGTCGCAGTTCCAGAAGAGAAACGCGCAGCGAGGGGACCCCGCGCACGATCCCCAGGAAGCGCTTCACGCTCATGTGATTGAGATCCTGATCGTATGATTGCATTATCTTCTTCACGCGCGCGTCGATTGCCTCGTTGCTTTCCGCCGGCCCGCGCTCCATCAGCACGCGCCGGATGGCACCCGCCAGTTGCGCCCGCGAAAACAGCAGGTGGCACCACGGCGTGTACACGTAGTCGTACAGGTGCGAACCCAGCGGCGAGTAATGCGGCGTAAAGAAAATCCATATGGCGCCGCCACCGCTCACACTGCGCGCCATCTCGCCCAGCGCGCCCACCGGATCCGCAAAGTGTTCCATGGCATCGTTCGCCACCACGGTGTCGAAGGTGCCATCGGGCACCGGCAGCGCCGCTGCATCCGCCACCACGAAGTCCACCGCCGCCGCGTTGGCTTGCGCGTAACGCCGGCTCTGCTCCACGTTGTCGGCCGCGAGGTCGATGCCGACTGCGCGGGCACCCGACTCCGCGTACGCCACCGTCTTTCCCCCCAGGCCGCACCCCACGTCGAGCACCCGCTTGCCGCGGAGATCGTGGCGCGGGTCCATGTACGTGCGCGCGAACTCGCGTCCCCAGTGGTGCTCCCAGCGCGAGTACGCCTCCTGGGACTCGCGCCCGCCCACGTTGGGGCGCCGGAACACGCGGTTCAACCCGACGATCAAACCCGTCATGCGCGCGTTCCGTCCCCGCTCACGCCACCCCCGCCGCCGCCGGCTCCGGGGCGGCGTCGATGCGCCGGCCGTTCTCCTTCCAGAAGATATGGACGCGCCCGGCATCGACAAAGATCTCCGTGCTTTCATCCGCCGCGGGAACGAACTCGCGCGCACCCCGCGCCACCAGTTCCACTCCGCCCACCTCCAGGTGGGTCAGGGTTTCGTGCCCCAGCGGCTCGCGCAGCACGACGCGCGCGCGCAGCGCAACCGGCGCCGCCAGGCCGGCCGCGGCGGGATGGATGTCCTCCGGCCGGATGCCGATGCGCAGTTCGGCGCCGGGACGCGACGCGAGCACCGGCTCCAATGGTGCGGCCACGCCGAAGCGGGTGCCGCCGCGTATGACCACGTCACCGCCCTCCCCGCGTCCGTCCGCGAAGTTCATGGCCGGGCTGCCCAGGAACGAGGCCACGAACGTGTCCAGCGGCCGCCGGTAGCACGCCTCCGGTCCGCCCACCTGGTGGATCCGCCCCTGGTTCATGATCACCAGCAGGTCCCCGATGGTCATCGCCTCCACCTGGTCGTGCGTCACGTACACCGACGTCACCCGCAGGCGGTCGTAGAGCCGGCGGATGGTGCCGCGCATCTCCGTGCGCAGCCGTGCGTCGAGGTTCGACAGCGGCTCGTCGAACAGGAACACGCGGGGCTCCCGCACGATGGCCCTTCCCAGCGCCACGCGCTGGCGCTGTCCGCCCGAGAGTTCCGCGGGCTTGCGACGCAGCAACGCGTCGAGTTCCAGCGTCTTTGCAATCTCCACCACGCGCCGCTCGACCTCGGCGCGCGGCATCTTGCGAACGCGCAGCCCGAAGGAGAGGTTCTGGGCCACGGTCATATGGGGGTAGAGCGCATAACTCTGAAACACCATCGCGATGTCCCGGTGCCGGGGTTGCATGGTGTCGAGGCGGGCATCGCCCAGGTGGATGCTGCCCGAGGTGGGCTGCTCCAGCCCGGCGATCATGCGCAGGAGGGTGGTCTTTCCGCAGCCGGACGGCCCCACCAGCACCACCATGCGCGGGCTGGGGACGGTGAGGTTGAAGTCCTCCACCGCCACCACACCACCGGCGAACTCCTTGCGAACACTCTTGAAGATCAGGTCGGCCATGACGGGTGTCGAGGGTACGGCAGTGATGAAAGGAGGCGCAATCGCAAAGGGTCTCCGGGCGCGCCTTCACAACGACGACGGCGCCCCCGGGCGTCCGGAGGCGCCGCATCCACGCCTGTGTGCACGTACGTCGCGCCGGCTCCCGCGCCTACAGCGCCGCGCCCAGCGCGCGGTCCAGAATCTCGATGCCCTCGTCGACTTCGGCCCGGGTCAGGTTGAGTGGCGGCCGGAAGCGCACCGAGCGCTCGCCGCATCCCACGATGAGCAGTCCCAGCTCCCGCGCCTTGCCCAGCACCTTGGATCGTGTTTCCGCATCGGGGAGATCGAATGCGCACATCAGCCCGGCGCCGCGCGAGTTGGTGACCTTGGCGGGGTACTTGTCGCGCAGCCCGTGCAACCGCTCCTGCAGATAGCCGCCCGTCTCGCGCGCGTTCTCCACCAGACCGTCCTCGTCGGTCACCTGCAGGTAGCGCGTGGAGCGAACCATGTCGGTCAGGTTGCCGCCCCAGGTGGAGTTGATCCGGCTCGGCACCTTGAACACGCTGTCGACGTCGTCGAACTTCTTCGAGGCCAGGATGCCGCACACCTGCAGCTTCTTGCCGAAGGCGATCACGTCGGGCATCACCCCGGCATGCTCGATCGCCCAGAACTTGCCGGTCAGCCCCGCGCCGGTCTGCACCTCGTCGGCCACGAAGATGATCTCGTTCTCCTCGGTGATCTCGCGCAGGAAGCGCAGGAACTCCGGCCGGAAGTGGTTGTCGCCGCCCTCACCCTGCACCGGCTCGATGATGAGCGCGGCAATGTCGTTGCGGTGCTTCTGGATGGCCTCCTTGATCTCGCGCTTTGCCTTCTCCTCCGCGGCGAGCACCTCATCCATGTGCTTATCGAGCGGGAAGATGACCCTGGGATTGGTGATCCGCGGCCAGTTAAACTTGGGGTAGTACTTGATCTTCACCGGGTCGGTGTTGGTGAGCGACATGGTGTAGCCGGAGCGGCCGTGGAACGCCTCGCGGAAGTGAATCACCTGCTGCCCGGTGTCCTTTGTTGCACCGCGCTGGTAGTTCTTCTGCACCTTCCAGTCGAACGCGGCCTTGAGCGCGTTCTCCACCGCCAGCGCGCCGCCCTCGATGAGGAACATGTGCGGCAGTTCCCCGGGGATGGCAAAGCGGTCCATCGCCTCCACGAACTCCGCCATCTGCTGGCTGTAGAAGTCCGAGTTGGAGGGCTTGTTCACCGCCGCCGCCGCGATCTTCGCGCGGAAGACGGGGTCGGTGAGCTTGGGGTGGTTGATGCCGACGGGCAGCGAGGCAAAGAACTGGAAGAAGTCCAGGTAGGTGCGTCCATCGCGCTTGTCCTTGAGCCGGACGCCCTGGCTGTTCTCGAGATCGACGACGATGGGGAATCCGTCCACCAGCATGTGGCGTCCGATGGTGTCCAGAACCTGTTTGGGCTCGACGTGGATGTCGCTTCCGGCCCCGGTGATGTGCGCCATGATTCGTTCTCCTTCAGGATGTGACTGGGATAATCCAAGAGCCTTGAGCGGCCGCCCCCCGTCCCAACGGTCAGCCCCGGTCCATCGAAAGCTAACGGACGGCACGCGTGCGTGTCAAGGAGACACACCGCCCGGGGAGCGGCAGCAGAACCTGTTTATTGCAAACAGGTTATCGGCGTCGCTTCAGACCGGACCTCGGCCCCGCAGCCGCGGCCGACCGGTGCACTTCCCAACCGCCCACGTACGTCGCCTCCACGGCGATTTCGTCCAGATCGGCGAGCAGCGGATTCCCCGACAGAACCACCAGGTCGCCGGGCGAGCCGATCTCAATGCCGTACGCGTCCTCGTCGCCGCCCAGCGCGTGGGCCGCGGTGGTGTAGCGCCGCAGCGCCTCCGCCGGACCAATGCGCTCCTCGGCCACCGGGTGGTGGGTGGCGCCGCGCATGCCGTACAACGGCCCGGCCGGCATACCGTCGGAACTGAACACGAAGGGCACCCCCGCGCGCAGCAGGCTCGCAAAACGGTTGCCGTGCCGACAGCGCTCTGCCCCCAGGCGGGTTTCGTACAGGCCGCCCTCTCCGGCCCAGTTGCGCACGAAGTTGGGCTGCATGACCAGCGGCACCCGCAGCCGCTTGCAAACTGCCAGTTCCTCGTCGCCCATGATCTCCGCATGCTCGATGCGGAAGCGGGCGTCCTCCACGCCGGTCTTCTCCATGGCGGCCAGCACGGTGGCCAGCGCCCGGTCGCCGATGGCGTGCACCGCGCAGGCGATGTCCGCCTCGCGGCACGCGGCCAGTTCCTCCATGAGCTCGTCGCGCCCCACCAGCAGTTCCCCGTCGCCGGGGGCGTCCGCGTAGGGAGCGTGCAGCGCCGCGGTTCGCGCGCCCAGCGAACCGTCGGTGAATATCTTGATGCCCAGCGCGTTGACGCCGCTCGCCTCCTCCAGGCGATCACGCGCGTCGTCGAAATCGGCCGCTGGCACGTGCACGAGCGCACCCAGCCGCAACGGCCGGCCGCTCGCCTCCAGGCCCTCGACGTAGACGTCGATGGTGCTGGGGTCGACGATGTCGTGGATGGCGGTGATGCCGAGCGCGTGCAGCGCGGCGATGGCGCCGTCGATGGCATCCACCATGGCGGCGCGCGGCGGACGGCTCGCGCGGTTGGCCTCGAACACGGCGTCCTCGGCAATGCGTCCCGAGGATGCATCGACGAAGCGCCGGGTGGTGAGTGCTGACAGCAGCGCCTGGTTCGCCACGCCCACGTGCCCGCAGATGCGACGCGCGTAGACCGGCCGGTCGGTGGCGATGGCGTCGAGGAGCGCGCGCGTGGGCAACGCGGGGTCGTCCCAGCCGCTCTCGTCGAAGTCGACCCCCACCACGGGTTCGCGTCCCGGGTGGGCGGCGGCCCACGCGGCCAGGCGCGCCACGACATCGCCCGCGTTGCGCGCGCCCGAAAGATCGCAGCGCAGCTGCTTTCCGGCCAGCGCCAGCAGATGGAAATGGGCGTCGACGAACGAGGGGATGATGTACTTGCCGGCGCAGTCGATCACGCGCACGTCGTCGCGCCCCCCGGCGTCCACCGCGCTGGACTTGCCACCCAGCGCGGCCACGCGGCCGTCGCTCACCCAGAGGGTGCGCTCTTCGAAGCGCACCTCGTCGACCCAGACCCGGGCCCCTGCAAATACGGTGGTGGACATTCCGCTATCCTAGCGGCATCGGCCGGCCGGGCACACCGCAAAAGTGGCAAAAAAAACAAGGGGGCCCGCCGAGTGTGAAGGCCCCCTTGTCCCAACCCGCCCAGTGGTCACCGGACGGGCAGTCTCATCGCCGCACGCGAGAATCTAGTCGTCGCAGGGGATGTCCTCCTGGTAGCCGCGGACGTCACGCTGGTATGCCCACGCCCGGCGGTGCTCGATGTTGACGGTGCGCTCGTCGACCAGGTTGCTGCACTGGTCGAACACGAACACCTTCCCCACCTCCAGATAGGTCCACTGCTGCCGGATCTTTCCGTACTCGTTGAGGCGGATCCGGTGCGGCGTGTAGCCGTACTCGTCGTACACGGCCTTCATGTCGCCGGAGAGGTTCCGGAGGTACAGGAAGTGACGGAGATTCTTCCGCTCGCGCTTTCCGGTGACCTGCGGCGCGTAGTAAATCTCTTCCGCCACCACCGGGGCCGCAAACAGAAGCATCAGGCAGAAGATGCCGATGCGCTTGATCATAGCCCTTACTCCTTAAGACGCTAAAGCAATTGATGCAGGGCATTTATGGTTGTGACTTATTGTATCACATTGAGGCGGGTGGGGGCAAGCCGGGGTCTGTGAGGGATGCCACTTCCCCGGGGTGGACCGGACGGGGGCATGGGGGGTCGAAAGGGACCGGCGGGGCGGGTGCGGGAAAAGAAATTGGGGCCGCTCGCCGTGTCTGTCGCTGAAGTTGGAACAGGGGCAACAGGCGGAAGACAAGCAGGCCCCAAAAGGGGTGGCACGGGCGGGGCCCGGGCCGTGGCGGCAGTATATCACACCCCCCGCGGTGTCTCCACCCGGTTTCCCCCACCCCGGAAAAAGACCCCGGGGTCCCGCCCGAAGGCGGAACCCCGGGGGTCCCAGGCTACGAAGCCGTCGGAGAGCTTACTTCAGCAGGACCATCTTCTTGGTCTGCGTCATGTCGCTCGTCACCAGCTTGTAGAAGTAGACACCGCTCGACACGGACTGACCCGCGTCGTTACGGCCGTCCCACGCCACCTGGTGCACCGAACCCGGCGCCCGGTCATCGTTGACCAGCGTACGGACCAGCTGGCCCGCCACGTTGTAGACCTTCAGGCTCACGCGCGAGCGTTCCCGCACGGTGAACTCGATGGTGGTCGACGGGTTGAACGGGTTCGGGTAGTTCTGCGCCAGCGACGTCTTGTACGCCGTGGGCGCGGTACCCGTGGGCTGATCCAGCGTGTTCTGGAGCCACGTGATCACGTCATAGAGGTGATCGATGCGGTCCATGACGCCGCCGTTGGCGCCCGCACGGTCGTCGCGGATGAGATCATAGGAGAAGCCCTCCATCATCACCCGCGCCGTCCGGCCAGCGCCGTTCAGCGTCGTCTGCGAGATCGTCGCCGCGTACTGCGGATTGTTGGCATACAACATCTGCGCAACCGCGGCACCGGTGGGCTGGAGCACGTCGAACTTGTTGATGGCCAGGCAGCCACCGAAGGTCACGATCGTGTCCGGTCCCGCCACACTCGAGAAGGCGCTTCCCGGGGTGCCGATTGCCAGGGGGTTGATCCCCAGCCCGACCGTCTTGTGGTCCGGCGTCAGCACGTTGAAGCTCAGGTACGCAGAACGCACGTTCACGGCCGACGGTGCCGGCGAGGTGACCCAGTCGTTGGGGATGCCGTCGCCGCTGATATAGAGGCCCGGATCCTTGTCCGACTGGTCGAGGAACGCAAACAGCAGGGCGAAGTCGTCCGCCTTGTCCGGCGTGCCGGTACCGTCGGCGATGGTTCCGTCCTCCAGTTCCTCCGAGTTCCAGATGATCTTCTTGTAGTACGGAAGGATCTGCTGGGACACGTTGACCACGCGCGATCCAGGACTGTTGGCAACGCTGGACGAGGGTGCAATCACGTCGAAGCGATCCACCTTGTCCAGGATGCCCAGGAACTGGAACGCCTGGTCGAAGAACGGCTGCACGGCACGGCCGTCACCGTCGTCGACATACAGGATGTCGCCGCCGTTGTTGAGGGCCGCCGCCGGGAGACAGGTCATCTCCATGGCGTTGGCGTAGGCGACGTTGATGTCGACGGATGTCTGAATGGCACCCGAGGCATCCGCGTTGTCGAGCGCCCGCAACTGGTTGAAGAAGTACGACCGCGAACCACCGTTCGACTCGGCGCAGAAGAAGTACTCAACCGTGTCACCCGGGGTGAACAGGTTGTCGTTCAGATCCACGCAGTAGTTGTCAGGCGAAGGCGTCTGGTTGTTCTGCGTGTAGGCCGTGTCGAAGCGAACGATGGTCCAGGTATCCCCGTCCGGTCCGACGGTGCTACCCACCACCGGCCAGCGCGAGGGGTCGTCGCTGAGCGCAGCGCCCGACTTGGCCGGCTGCGTGGGCGACACCTTGACGAAGGCGTACACCGCCGCACCGCCAAAGCCAGGATCGGTGGCCAGGCCGAGCACCGGGTCAACCACCGTCGCCGCTGCCGAGTCACCCGGCAGGATGCCGAGATTCGCCGCGGGCAGGAGGTCCTGCGCCATGTCGGCACGCACGGTACCGGTGACGGTTCCGTCGGTGGCAAAGTTGTCCTGGAACAAGCGGAACGAGTTGATCTGCCACTGCGGACCGTTGACCTCGATGCGCTTGACCTTGACGTTGTCGATCATGGGCGAGTGGCTGTGGCAGGCACCGGAGCCCACCGTGCCACACCAGACGCCGCACATATCCCACGCGGCCAGGGAAATCTGAATGTGGCTGGCGGCCGGGTCGATCAGGCTCCCGAACTCGTTGATCGATTCGAGCCAGTCCTTGTCGTCGCCGTAGTTCACCAGGTTGTCGTTGAGCCACGACTGCGGGCAGCCGCCCACGATGGATCGAACCTGCCAGACGTAGAACACCAGGTTGTCCAGCGGAAGGTCACGATACACCGCGAACTGCAGCTGCGCCTGCGTTCCCGCACCCGTCCAGGCGATCTGGGGAGACCAGACTTCGTTGGTCAGGTACTGGCCCGCGGCGTTGCCGAACGGGATGGCGGTAACACCCGGGAATCCGCCGCACGCATAGTTGGCGGTGGAACCGGTGAAGAAGGTCCACAGGCACGAGAGGTCCCGCGCGCAGGGATCCTGCTGCAGCTGCGCCGCACCCGGCAGCAGCGTTGCAAAGTCGCCGTAGCCCGGCAGGTTGCAGCTGGCCCAGTGACCGTCCAGGGTGCCGTGGGCGCCGACCGCCTCGGCCTCGAAGGTCTGGTTGGTCTGGGTGCCGGCACCGTCGACGATCTTCAGGTTGTCGACGATGAAGGCACCGTCGGTGTCCCACAGGCCGTCGGAGTCCGACCACGCCGTATCCGCCCCGAAATTGAAGCGGACGCGGGCACTGCCCCCGTGCTCGGCGGCGGTGATGGTGATCGACTCGGAGGCGCTTCCCTGTCCGTTATACGGGGTGTTGGCCGTGGTCAGCGGCGACCACAGGTCCCCGCAGCCGGCGTCCAGCTCCACGTTGGTGAAGTCGTAGCCAGGCTCGGAGTCCCACACCGCGTCGTAGGTCAGGGTCGCGTCACCGGTCAGGGTGAAGCACTTGGAGCAGAGAATCTGCTGCCACGCGTTGCCGTAGCCGGGGAGCGAACCGTAACCACACAGATCCGGGTCGGCCGCGTTGGCGCGCGCACCGATCCACAGGGATTTCGCCCCCTGGATCGGATTGAGCAGGCCGAACGTACCACCCGCGAGACCCGCGAAGTCGTCCACGTGGACGTAGTCGCCGGTCTGCACGGTGAGGTCGTGGCTGACCCAGCCCTGGGTGAGACAGCTCGCGCCGGTCTGGAAGTTGTACGTGGCAAGGTACGTCGTGTTCGCCGCGGCCACGGCGTTGAACGCCGCGTTGCCGTTGGTCGAAACCGGCGCCTTCATGCCCGTATCCATCATGAAGCGCGGAGCCGCTTTCTTCACGTTGCGGGCATCGGCGCTCGTCACGACCAGTGACGCACACAGACACGCACACAGCGCGATAAGAAAAGTTTTTTTCATGTTGCTTGATCTCCCGATTGCGTTGCTGGATGCATTCGACGATCCGCGGCACGTCGCCGGGACCGCCCGTATTTACGGGAGCAAGGGCAGGCACTATCAACGTGACTCTCCGGAAACCTCCGGCCGCAACTTCACCGGAGCACTACGCTCCCAGAGAGCCTTCTCCGCTGGCGAACTAGACTGGCATCACCTCCGGCGTCGCCATCGGATCGATCGGTGGACTGCTGCAAACCCCCGGCGCGTGTCGTCGGGTACGCCACGGGCGCAGACAGTCGGTCGGCAAGGTGGTCGGCCTGCACAACCGGTGGGGTGTTGTGACTCTGTTTAGATTGAAAGGGACTATTTCACGCGGGACGCGCTGACTGCGATCGCGTTTCATAACCCTTTGCCCCTGTTCCACTGAGAAGTATGCCTGCCGGTTCGTGTCAGTGTCAATTCCGAAGTTAATTTCACGCGCGTTGCGCGCAAAATTCTGGAACAGATGTGTGCATCTCCGCGCGGGTTCGCAGAACCCGCGCGGCGCGTCGCAACATGTGTATGTGGCACGCGCATTGCGTTACCGGTTTTGGACGTTGTGCCGTGGCTGCTTTTCCACCACATAACCCGATGCGAGCGACCAGACGATGACCACCGGATCGAAGCCCACCAGCCCGCCGCCCGTACGGCCGCGGAGCGTTCGGGTGGACGATACCTTCACACTGCCGCGCATCCTGGCCCTGCTCGAGGAGCGCAACCTGATTTCCGCCGCGCAGGCGGAGACAATTCGCGCCAACGCAAAGGCGCGCACCCAGGCCCTGGCCCAGCGCGCCCGCTCCGGCCCGGACGAGGACGAGGGTTACGTCTCGCCGCTGGAACTCATCGCGTCCTTCCACCTGCCCAGCCGCCTGCCCCGGCACGAACACGTGGACGAGGCGGAACTGGGGGCGCTGTATGGCGAGGCCACCGGCACCGCCTTCATGCGCATCGACCCGCTCAAGCTCGACGCCCGCACCCTGGCCGCCATCGTGTCCAAGCCGTTCGCGCGCAAACACCTGCTGGTGCCGGTGCGCCTCGACGGGCGGCGGATGACCGTGGCCATGGTGAACCCCTTCGACAAGGGTGCGCTCAACAACCTGGAGCACGCCACCGGGTACATCGTGGAGCCGGTGCTGGGCCTGCGCACCGAGATCCTCAAGACCATCAACGAGATCTTCGCCTTCGAACGCAGCCTGCAGAAGGCGGAGCGCATGCGCAGCGCGACGCTGGACGTCGGCAACCTCGAACAGCTGGTGGACATCGGCACCGACGCGGAGCTGGACAGCTCGGACCAGCACGTGGTGCGCGCGGTCGACCTGCTGCTGCAGTACGCCTTCGAGCAGCGCGCCAGTGACATCCACATCGAACCCAAGCGCGAGCGCGCGCTGGTGCGCCTGCGCATCGACGGCCGCCTGCACAACACGCACACCATTCCCAAACAGGTCTTCCCGGGTTTTGTGTCGCGCATCAAGATCATGGCCCGCCTGGATATCGCCGAGAAGCGGCGGCCGCAGGATGGCCGCATCAAGTCCGCGTACAAGGAGAACGAGATCGAACTGCGCGTTTCCACGGTGCCGGTGGCATTTGGAGAGAAGGTGGTGATCCGCATATTCGACCCCACCATCCTCCTGCAGGACATCGGCGCGCTGGGCTTCACCGCCGAGCAGCGGCCCGTGTACGAGCGTCTTCTGCAGCGTCCGCACGGGATCATCCTGGTCACCGGACCCACCGGCAGCGGCAAGACGACCACGCTCTACTCGTCGCTGCAGGCGCTGGCCACGCCGGCGGTGAACATCGTCACCATCGAGGATCCCATCGAGATGGTGCACGATCCCTTCAACCAGATTGCGGTGCAGGAGGCGGCGGGGGTCACCTTTGCCACCGCGCTGCGCAGCGTGCTGCGCCAGGACCCCGACATCGTGATGGTGGGCGAGATCCGCGACCCCGAGACCGCGCAGTACGCAGTGCAGGCGGCACTCACCGGGCACCTGGTGTTTTCCACCCTGCACACCAACACCGCGGTGGGGGCGGTGACGCGCCTGGTCGACCTGGGCATCGAGCGCTTCCTGGTGGCATCCACCGTGATCGGCCTGGTGGCGCAGCGCCTGCTGCGCATGGTGTGCCCGTCCTGCGCCGACGCGGCCGACATCTCCGACGACGCCCTCGAGTTGATCGGGCTCGACGATGCCATCGACCGCTCGTTGCTGCGCCGCGGCGCCGGATGCGACAAGTGCCGCAAGACCGGATACTTCGGCCGCACGGCGGCCTTCGAGGTGCTGGAGGTGAGCGACCGTATCCGCGTGATGATCCGCGACGGCGCGGACGAAAACGACGTGGTGCGCGCCGCGCGCCAGGACGGCGCCGAGCCGCTCATGTCCAACGCCATCCGCAAGCTGCTGGAGGGGCGCACCACGCCGGACGAGATTCTCCGCGTCATCCCCACCGCCTGGTAGGCGCAAAAAAAAGGGACGCCGCGGGGGCGTCCCTTTGCCTGCGATGTGCGTGCGCGCGGGCTACTCGTCCCAGCGGAGCACCTTGCCGTCGGCAAGGTAGATGTAGCGGTTCTTGTTCGACTCCGGCGACGGGTAGATCCACTGCTCGTTGATGCGTCCGTTGATCTCGCTGGTGTTCTTCTTGGCCGGGCTTCCCCACGACTCCAGCGCGGCGTCGGACGGCATGCCCACGAACACCTCGTGGTCCATGATGGCGCGCGCCGTCTTCTTGCCGTACTTGCGGATGTATCCAACCTGGCGCAGCACCGGGTCCTCGTAGAAGAACAACTGGTCCATCGCCACATCGATCTTCTCCGGGGTGAGGGGGCGTTCCAGGTTGAGCCCCTGGCGGACCTTGTTCTTTTTCTGCAGCGTCTGCACGGTCACCGAGCCCTCGTAGACCATGGACACGTCGATGACCCTGACCTTCTGGTCCCGCGCGATGGAACCGCCCTCGCCCAGATCCTGCAGCACCACGCGCGTCCACACGATCCGGTCCTTGTACTTCTCGAGGACCGCCTGCTGGTCCTCCAGCGGGATGTCCTTTACGACGACATTCTTGACCGACGAACAGGCCGCAACGGCAACGACCAGCGCCAGCATCCAGACCAACCTTCTCACGAAACCACCTCGCACATTTGCTTGATCCGTGGCGGACCGGAACGTCCGGCCGCCTGAGGGGCGTTTCATCGATTTTACGTCACGCCGACGAAGTGCTCGACCACCATGCGGTCGCCGGACTCCTCCACGTCGATCGTGATCACGTCCACCCGCGGCGACAACCGCGATTCGCGCGCGAACCCGAGCAGCGCCGTCTGCACCCGCGCCAGCTTGCGCGCGTCGATGGCCTCGGCGGCCGCTCCGAATCCCCGGCCGCGGCGAAGCTTCACCTCGACCGCCACCAGCCAGCCGCCGTCGCGCGCCAGGATGTCCACCTCGCGCCGCGCGAAACGCACGTTGGCGTCGATCAATTCGAAGCCCTTGAGGCGGAGGAACTCCGCCGCGATGCGCTCGCCGATACTGCCGGTTTCTCTCGTGCTCACCACCCCACCTCCCCTCGCAACCCCTTCTCTATTTAGAACATCGAGAGGTTGTTTTCAACGATTTTCCCCAGAAACGATCTCCGGTGCACCTCCGCCGCGCCCTGCGCCGCCAGCGCCTCCAGGTGGTCGCGGGTGCCGTAACCCTTGTTGCTGTCAAAGTGATAGCCGGGAAAACGGCGGTGGAGGCGGCGCATGACCCGGTCCCGGGTCACCTTGGCCACGATGGACGCGGCCGCGACACACAGGCTGCGGGCGTCGCCCTTCACCAGGGGCACCACCGTCCCACTCCAGTTGATGGTCTCGCGGCCGTCGATGAGCACCAGGTCGGGCCGCACCCGCAGGGCGTCCACGGCCCGGTGCATGGTGCCCAGGGTGGCGCGCAGGATATTGTCACGATCGATGGTCGCGGGCTGGGCCACGCCGATTCCAACCGAAACCGAGGCGGCGATGATCTGGTCGAAGAGCGACTCGCGGTCGGTCTCGGTTATGGACTTGGAGTCGTAGATGCGGATCAGGTCGCAGCCGTCGCGCAGCACCACGGCCGCGGACACCACCGGCCCGGCGAGCGCACCGCGCCCCGCCTCGTCGACGCCCGCGATGGTGGCGAAACCACGCGCGGCGAGTGCGGCGTCGTGGGCCAGGAGCGCGTCGAACCGCTCGCGTAGCGCCGCCTCGGCCGCACCGGGACCACCGGCTTTGGCGCGCGCGCCTTTGCGCGGGCTAGTCGCGCCTTCTGTCTTCCTTCTTCTCCTTGATGCGGGCGGCTTTTCCAACGCGATCCCTCAGGTAGTAGAGTTTCGCGCGGCGCACGCGTCCCCGGCGCAGCACTTCGATCTTGGTGACGTTGGGCGAGTGGATGGGGAACACGCGCTCCACGCCGATCCCCGAGCTCACCTTGCGGACGGTGAACGTCTCCGTGATGCCCTTGCCGTTCTGCTTGATGACAACGCCCTGGAACGCCTGTTCGCGCTCCTTGGCGCCCTCGACGACGCGAACCATGACCTTTACCGTGTCGCCCACGCGGAAGTCCCGCACCTTGTCGGTCAGCATGCGCTGCTCAATGCGATCGATGATGTTCATGACTACTCTCCTTCACTCCTCGGACGACGTCTCGTCGTCGATCAGGTCCGGTCGCAGGCGCCGCGTCCGTTCGCGCGACGACTCCCGCCTCCACTTTTCGATCTCGGCGTGGTGTCCCGACATCAGCACCGCGGGAACACCCAGTCCCCGGTACTCGGCCGGGCGCGTGTACCACGCGCAGTCCAGTCCGCCCTCGCGCTCGCGCTCGAACGAGTCGCTGGCCGCGGACTCGTCGTTGCCCAGCACATCGTCGAGGAGCCGGACCGTCGCCTCAATCACGGCGGCGGCGGCGATTTCGCCCCCCGAGAGGACGAAGTCGCCGACGGAAATCTCCTCGGTCACCACCAGTTCCCGCACCCGCTCGTCGACGCCCTTGTAGCGCCCGCAGATGAACGTCAGCTCGTTCTCACCCGCGAGGCGCCGCGCGGTGCGCTGGTCGAAGCGCCTGCCGCCCGGTCCCATCAGGATCACCGGGCTTCCCGGCGCCGGCGCGATGCTCTCCACCGCCGCCACGATGGGCGGCGCCATCATCACCATGCCCGCGCCGCCGCCGAAGGGCGCATCGTCCACGGTGCGGTGGAAGTCCTCCGTGAACTCGCGCGGGCTCACCACCCGGTACTGCACGATCCCCTTCTTGGCCGCCACCGCCATCATGCCGGTGGCGAACACGGCCTCCATCATCTCCGGAAAGATCGAGACGACGTTGACGCGCATCGCTCATCCGTCCAGCAGGCCGGGAATCGGCTTGATCGTGATCTGGCCGCGTTCTTCGTCGCGCGCCACCACGAACGCCGGCACCGCCGGAATCAACACCACCCCGTCCTCCCCGGTTACTTCGTACACGCGCTGTCCGGGCGAATCCAGCACCGAGGTGACGGTGCCGACATCGCGTCCCTCGTCGGTCACCACGTTCATCCCGATCACCTGGAACGGCAGTTCGCGTTCCGGCAGTTCGACGTCGAGGCGCGCCAGATCCACATACAACTCCGCGCCCACTTCCTTCTGCGCGTCGGTCCGGTCGTCGATACCCTCGATCTTCAGCACGAACTGCGCGCCCTGGGGCCGGGCCGCCACCACACGCACCGGGTAGCGTTCCACGTCGTCGCCCGCGTCGCGTTCCACGTAGAGCTCCTGCGACTGGAGCACTTCAAACCAGAAATCCTCCGACGCGTACAGCTTGAGCTCGCCGCGAATTCCCTGCGCCTTGACGAACCGTCCCAGGTACAGGGACTCCATTGCTGACGAATCGGTCATTCGCGAATCTCGAAAATAATCTTCTCGCCCGCCTTGCTCGCCGCGGCGTTGACGAGGGTGCGGATGGCGCGCGCGGTCTGCCCGTTCTTGCCGATTACCTTGCCCAGTTCGTCGGGGCGCACGGTCAGCTCCATGACGATGTAGCTTTCCTTCTCGGCCTGCTCCACCTTCACGGACTTCGGGTCGCCGACGAGTGACGCCGCCACGTACTCGATCAACGCCTGGATGGACGCCCGCGTCGCTTCAGCCATGCTTCACCGCGCACCGCCCCGCAGGGGCGGTACCGCGAGCGCCTATGCACCCTCCGCGGGTGCGGCAGCTGCTTCCGCCTTGGCCGCCGCGGCGGCCGCGGCCGCGGCCTTCTTGGAGACGCGCTTGGCGACCGCCTTCTTGCGACGCTCGTCGGGGGTTGCCCCCTGGGTCTCTTTGGCCTTGAGTTCCTCAGCCTTCGCGTCGAGCTGGTCGACGGCGACGCCCTCTTTCACGAGCAGCCACCGCTTCATGACGCCGGTGCGGCGCATGAGGCTCTCCACGTTCTCCGACGGAATCGCGCCATTCTTCATCCACTTGAAGAACAACTCCTCCTCGATTTTCACGTTGGGAGGATTGGTGAGTGGATCGTAGTAGCCGATCTCCTCGATGAACCGCCCGTCACGGCGATTGCGCGAGTCGGTGGCCACGATGCGATAGAACGGGCGACCCTTGCTGCCCATCCGCTTCATTCTGATTGAAACTGGCAAATCAGACACCTCCAGAACCAACATTGAGTCGTGCGCGTCGGCTTCCTCCGCTCAGGTCCTCGCGCGAACGACATTTGAAAGCGCGCTGCGGAAATCGCGTCGGAAGCCCGCCGCGCACTCCTGCAACCGCTCAGTCCATCAGAAGGGCGAAAAACGCCGCTTCTGCTTCTGCATCCGTCCCATCGTCTTCATCATCTTTTTCATCTGCTCGAACTGCCGCAGGAGCGCGTTGACGTCCTGCACCGTGGTGCCGCTGCCACGCGCGATGCGCTTGCGGCGGCTGCCATCGATGAGGTTGGGCCGCGCCCGCTCGCCCGGTGTCATCGAACAGATGATGGCCTCGGTGCGCCCCATCTGGCGCGGGTCCACCGAGACTCCCTGTGCGGCCACCTTCGACATCCCCGGAATCATCTTGAGGATGTCCTCCAGCGGCCCCATTTTCTTCAGCCGACGCAGCTCACCGAGAAAGTCGGAGAGGTCGAAGGTCTGCGCGCGCATGCGCCCTTCGAGCGCTCTTGCCTCGTCGACGTCGATCGACTGCTGCGTCTTCTCGATGAGCGACAGCACGTCGCCCATCCCCAGGATCCGCGACGCCATCCGGTCGGGATGGAACGGCTCCAGGTCCGAAAGCTTCTCGCCGGTGCCCGCAAAGACGATGGGCGTTCCGGTGACGGCCCGTAGCGACAGTGCGGCACCGCCGCGCGCGTCGCCGTCGAGCTTGGAGAGCACCACGCCGCTCACCTGGAGGCGTTCCTGGAACGCAGTGGCCACGTTGACCGCTTCCTGGCCGGTCATGCTGTCCAGCACCAGCAGCGTCGCTTCCGGTGCCGCGGCCGCGCGCAGGCGTTCGATCTCCTGCATCATCTCTTCGTCCACGTGCAGGCGTCCCGCCGTGTCGAGGATGAGCGTGTCGCACAACCGGTCGCGCGCGACCCTTTGTGCGCGTTCGAACAGGACCACCACGTCGGTGTCGCCGGCTTCGCCGCGCGCCACCGGCACCGCGATCTGTTTGCCCAGGATCTCCAGCTGGTCCATCGCCGCAGGGCGGTAGACGTCGAGACCCACCAGCAGCGGTCTGCGTCCGCGCTTGCGCAGCGTCGCCGCCAGCTTGGCGCAGAACGTCGTCTTGCCCGAGCCCTGCAGGCCGACCACCATGACCACGCTGGTCGCCTGCCTCAGCAGGAACGGCGCCGCCGTCCCGCCGAGCAGTTCGGTCAGTTCCTCGTTCACCACCCGGACGATCTGCTGGTCGGGGGTGAAGCTCTTGTGGACTTCTTCGCCGATCAGGCGCGCTTCCACGCGCGCCACGAAGTCCTTCACGACACGGAAGTTCACGTCCGCTTCCAGCAGCGCACGCCTCACCTCGCGCATGGTGTCGCGGATGTCGTCCTCGGAGAGCTTCCCCCGCGCACGGATGGCGGCGAAAACCTTCTCGAACTTCTCGGTGAGACTCGTGAACATACGCCTGCAACCGCGATTGCGCCCTCGCACCAGAACCGTGCGCGCACTCCTGCGAGTGCGTGGCACCCCGCCGGCGGACCCGTTTTTTCTCGAGATGATTCGGAACGGGAGGGCTTGGACCGGGCCTCGCGATTGCCCGGCGGCCGCTACAGGCGTTCTTTCGCTCGTAAGCTGGCAAAGGTACCAGACCCCGCCGGGGGCGGCAAGTCCCAAAATGAGGGGGCGTTAGGGCGTCCCGGGCCCCCGGATGGCGTCGATGGCGGTGGCGTAGTCGGGGGCTGCCGCTCCCGGGCTGGCCTGGACGGGCATGGCGGACAGGCCCAAGTGGCACAATCACGGAACGCAGGTCAGTATCATCGAAGCGAGCGAGACTGGAGGCAGGCAATTGGCCATGAGTCTGGACTCAGATAGTCCATTCACCTAGTATCGTGGGTGCGCGAGAGCCGCCTGGTTTGACTCACGCCAGGCTGCATGCCGTTTTAAGACGCCAAAGCCCAGTGGAGGCCACCCATGATGATCAAGTCACTTCAGATTCTCCCGGTTTGCGCTTTCCTGTTCGTGATGGCGGTCCTTCCGCCCCTGGCCCAGGCCGACCAACCACCGGGACACAAGGTCCCCATGATTGAAGTAGCGGCGGTCGAGCAGCGATCTGCGTGCGATACGCCGGCCGAGTGGTTTATCCAGGTAACAAACCTGTCGGATACGTACTACAGGGTGCGTGTCGAAGCTACCGTGTTGGCTAGCCTTCACAGCGACCCGAGGTGTACGGAAACTGCCGAGAGGACGTTTGATCTGGCGCCGGACCAATGTGGCAGCATCCAGAAGCCCTTCTTCAACGGCCCCCCTCGTCCCTGCGACCTTCCTTGTTGCGACCGTTCAAATCCCGACTGCAACATTTGTACGGTGATTCAGCATGCAACGGTCGAGATCCTGGCCGAAAGCAGGGATGGCATCAAATGGAATCCAAAGTCATCGGTGCACTGCGTCATTTTGAACGGTGAGGTCGTCGAGGGATACCCGAAGTATTGCCGGGTCGTCAATTCCTGTGAAACTGGCCAGACCCTGAACGCTTGCAGTTACTGACCCGACCGTGAGTTCTGAAATCGTCGGCGGAAACCCGGTCTTTGCGGCCTTGCGAGACCGCGGCGGGGGCGAAAGCCATTTCCCGATTCCCGGTTCGGTTCAGGTTCCCCGGATGGCGTCGATGGCGGTGGCGTAGTCGGGGGTGCGGAAAATGGCCGTCCCGGCCACCAGGATGTCCACCCCGGCCTCGCGGGCGCGGCGGGCGGTCTGGGGGTTGATCCCCCCGTCGATCTCGATGGCGTAGGAGAGCCCCTCCCGCTCCCGGAAGCGGGCCGCGTCCTCGATGGTCCTGAGGGTCGATTCGATGAAGCTCTGGCCCCCGAAACCGGGGAAAACGCTCATGACCAGCAGGAGATCCGCCTCCGGCACCGCCTTGATCACGTCCGGGAAGGCCCGGTCCGGATTCAGGGCAAGCCCGCTCTTGTGGCCCCGGTCGCGGATGGCGCGCAGGTCGCGGCGGGCGTCGGCGCTGGTCTCGATGTGGATGGTGAGGATGTCGGCCCCGGCGTCCAGGAAGGCGTCGATGTACCTGTCGGGGCGCTCGATCATGAGGTGCGTGTCCAGCGCCACCGTGGACACCCGGCGGATGGCCTCCACCAGCACAGGCCCGAAGGTGATGTTGTTGACGAAGTGCCCGTCCATCACGTCCAGGTGCAGGAACTCCGCCCCGGCGCGCTCCACCCCCTTGATCTCGTTCTCCAGGCGGGCGAAGTCGCACGCCAGCAGGCTCGGCGCCACCGCGACGGGCGCGTTGCCGTGCGGCGCGTCAGCGCGAACTAGATGCGACCAGCTCAACCGACTCTCCTTCCCGGATGCGCGCCCCGGCCTGCGGGCGCTGATCGACGATGGTGTTGGGAAACACGCCCTCGCGCGCTTCGTAACGCACCGACGCCACGCGGAAACCCATCTTCTCGAGTTTCTCGCGGATGAAGAACAGGTCTTCGCCGGACAGGTCCGGCATCATGTACGTGCGCCCGCCCCCCACCACCGCGAGCACCACCTCCACCGCTTCCCCGTCGAGCACCTCGTCGCCCACCGGCGGACTGGTGGCCACGATGTGCTCGCGCTCGTTGCCCTCGTGCGTCACCCGCGACACGCGCCCCAGGGTGAGGCCGGCCTGCTCCAGCAGGCTACGCGCCTGGCGCAGGCTCATGTTGCGCAGCTCGGGCACGCGGTGCATCTCGGGGCCGAGGCTCGTCACCACCGTCACGGTGCGCCCGGGCTTGAGGTTGTCGTTGGCGCGCGGGCTCTGCGAGATGACGAAGCCTTCCGGGGTCTGCGAGCTGTGCTCGGAGCGCAGCACCCGCAGCTTCAGGCCCAGCCGCGCCAGGGTCTGCGTGGCCTGCGCCTCGCTGTCGTTGCGCAGGTCGGGCACGATGACCGCCCCGCTCTGGTGCACCAGCATGGGCATGATGACAAAATTGAAGGCAAACACGCCCGCGGTAAACAGGGCGGCAAGGATGAGGATGCGGATCAGAATGCGCCGGGCTCTCACAGCGGCTACTCTAGTCCCGCGCCGCCATGCGCGTCAATCGCTTGCGCCAAAGCGATCCCCCGCAGCAATTGGGTGCCCCGCGACGTAGTCGCGGGTGGTCATGGACTTGCGGCCTTCGGGGCGAACGCGGTGGATTTCGAGGGTGCCGTTTCCGCACGACACGAGCAGCGGGTCGGTTGACACGATGGTTCCCGGGGGATGCGGAATGGTGGTTTGCTGCGGGCTCGCCTGTTCGATGATGAGGCGTTTGCCGTTGTGGGTGGTGTAGGCGCTGGGCCAGGGGGTCATGGCGCGCACGAGGCGCGCGAGGTGCACGGCGTCCTTCGTCCAGTCGATCTCGCCGTGCGTCTTTTTTATTTTCCTGGTGTGGGTGGCGAGGGCGTCGTCCTGCTTCTTCGGTTTGACACTTCCGTCTGAAATGCCGTCGAGGGTTTTCACCAGCAGTTCGGCGCCGATGTGCGCGAGCCGGTCGAACAGCGTGCCCGCCGTGTCACTCGTGTTCACCGGCGTTTCCTGCTGGAGCAGAATATCGCCGGTGTCGACGCCTTCGTCGATCAACATGGTGGTGCAGCCGGTAACTTCGTCGCCGGCGAGGATCGCCGCCTGGATGGGAGAGACACCGCGGTGCTTTGGCAGCAATGATGCGTGCACGTTGACACAGCCGCGCGGCGGCATGTCGAGCAGATCGCTCTTGAGGATCATCCCGAAAGCGACCACGACGATGACGTCGGGCTTTTCGGCGGCGATGGCGCGCACGCCTTCGGCGTACGAGCTCTTCTCCATGGTTATGGTCGGAATGTGCAGCTCGACTGCCCGCGCGCGGACCGGCGTGGGAGACACGGTCTGGCCGCGGCCGCGGGGCCGGTCGGGCTGGCTCACGACGAGGGTGGGACGATAGCGGCCGGACTCGACCAGCGCGTCCAGTGAGGGCACCGCGAAGTCCGGGCTCCCCATGAACACCGCCCTCATGCGTTCGCCGGACACGGGGTCACTCAACCCGTCAGGCGCTCGGCGAGTTTCTTGAGCTTCGGCTTGAGCAGCGTCTTCTCCCCGGGCGAGAGGTAGTCCACGAACAGGCGGCCATCGAGATGATCGATCTCGTGCTGCAACACACGCGCAAACATCCCCTCGGCGGTGATGGTATGGGTGGCGCCGTCGACATCCTGGTAGCGCACATCGATGCGGTCGGGACGGGTGACGTCGCCGCGGATGCCCGGAATGGAGAGGCAGCCCTCCTCGAAGATCCACGTCTCGCGCGAGCGCGAGAGGATGTCCGGGTTGACCATCACGATGGGCGCGGCGTCGCTGTCGTCGGGGTCCACCATCTGCAACGCGATGAGCAGCCGCTTCTCCAGACCCACCTGGGGTGCCGCCAGCCCCACGCCGCTCTCGCGCTCCATGGTGTCGATCATGGCCTCCGCCTCTGCGCGCAGCTGCGCGTCGAAGGCATCGACGTCCGGCATCTGCCGGCGCAGGATGGGATCGCCGTAGTATCGAAGCGTCAGTTCCATGATTCCCGTTGTAATACTAGTCCTTGTCGTGCGCCGTCACCGCCGTCACCGAGCTCTTGAGCATCTCGATCTTCACGTTGTCGGACACCTGCAGCACGATGATGTCGTCGCGCAGCCCGGCAATGGTGCCCACGATGCCGCTGGCGGTGACCACGCGGTCGCCCTTGCGCAGCGCCTCCACCATCTTCTGCATTTCCTTCTGGCGCTTCTGCTGGGGGCGGATGAGCAGGAAGTAGAAGATCGCCAGCATGCCCACGATGGGCAGCAGCATGGAGACGGGGCTGGGGCCGGCCCCACTGGGGTCCGCGGGCATCATGGCAAAGATGGGATGGTTGAAGGTGAAATTCAAGAGGTCCTCCTTTGGTTCTCACTGCCTGCGTCGACGGAACCGTTGCCGCCGCGCGTGAACCGGTCCGTGAAGGACCGCTTCCATGAATCGAACGTGCCGTCCACGATGGCCGCCCGCGCGGCGCGCATGGTGTCGGCGTAGAAGTGCAGGTTGTGCCGCGTGGCCAGCATGGGCCCCAGCATCTCGCCCGCCTGAAACAAGTGCCGCAGGTATGCGCGCGAGTGGTTGCGGCAGGTGTCGCACGCGCACTCCGCGTCCAGCGGGGAAAGGTCGCGCGCGTGCACGCTGTTCTTCAATACCACTTTGCCGTCGCGCGTGAACACGGTTCCGTTGCGCGCGTTGCGCGTGGGCAGCACGCAGTCGAACATGTCCACCCCGCGCGCCACGCCTTCCACCAGATCCAGCGGCGTGCCCATTCCCATCAGGTAGCGGGGCCGGTCGGCCGGCAGCCGCCCGGTAACCGTCTCCGCCATGTCCCAGGTCTCGTCCTTGCTCTCCCCCACCGACAGCCCGCCCACCGCGTAACCGGGAAAATCCAGTTCGGCGATTTCATTGGCAGAGCGCTCCCGAAGATCGGGATACTCCGCGCCCTGCACGATGCCGAACACCACCTGCTCGTAGCCGTTGCGGTTGAAGCGCGCGCCGTTGACGTCGCGCCCGCGCCGCGCCCAGGCGGTGGTGAGGCGCACGCTGTTCTCCGCTTCGGCGCGGCTGCTGGGGATGCCGCTGAAATAGTCGAAGCTCATCATTATATCGGCGCCGATGCGCGCCTGCGCTTCCATCACCGCTTCGGGGCTGAACACGTGCAGCGACCCGTCGATGTGCGACCGGAAGGTCACCGCCTCGCCGCTCACCCGGCGCAGGCTCGGCAGGCTGAACACCTGGTAGCCGCCGCTGTCGGTGAGGATGGCGCCGTCCCAGCCGATGAAGCGGTGCAACCCCCCCGCGGACTCGATCAACTCGACTCCGGGGCGCATCACGAGGTGGTACGTGTTGCCCAGGATGATGCGCGCCCCCGTGGCGCGGATGCCCTCGACGGCGATGCCCTTGACGGTTCCCTGGGTCCCCACCGGCATGAACACCGGCGTGGGCAACTCGCAGTGATCGGTGATCAGGGTTCCCGCCCTCGCGCCGTGCGAGGTCGCTTCCAATCGAAAGGCAAACGGCATGTGGGCAACAATGTACCACGGTCCGGGGCATTCGCGCCATCCCTGCGGTTGGGGTGGCTTCATGGCGGACGGGAGACCGCCGGCGCCCACGCCGCATTTCCCGTTGCCCGGTGCGGGCCGGGTGTGGTTGCATGGGCGCAAATAGCCAGATTTGGCCGCGCACCGGGAGCATGTCACGTGAATTATCCGTTCTGGGATGTCGGCATCGGGTACGGCGTGCTGATGGCCGTGATCGCCGTCGTCCACGTGTTCGTTTCGCACTTCGCCATCGGCGGCGGCCTCTATCTTGTCCTCGTAGAAATCTCCGCCCGCCGCCACAACGACGCGCGCCGGCTCACCTACCTGCGGTCGCTCAGCAAGTTCTTCGTGCTGGTCAGCGTGGTCTTCGGCGCGCTGACCGGGGTGGGCATCTGGTTCATCATTGGGCTGCTCAACCCCGCTGCCACCGAGGTCCTCATCCACAACTTCGTGTGGGGATGGGCCATCGAGTGGACCTTCTTCGTCATCGAGATTGCCGCGGCCATCATCTATTTCTACGGCTGGAAGACCATGTCCGCGCGCAACCACGTGGTGGTGGGCTGGATCTACTTCATCGCGGCGTGGCTGTCGCTGGTGGTCATCGACGGCATCATCAGCTTCATGCTCACCCCCGGCCGCTGGCTGGAAACGGGGAGCTTCTGGCACGGCTTCCTCAATCCCACCTATTTCTCTTCGCTGGTGTTCCGCACCGGCCTTTGCATTACGCTGGCGGGTGTATACGCCATGCTGGTGGCGTCGCGCGAGCGCGACCGCGACTTCCGCGGCCGCCTGGTGCGCGACAACGCGCTGTGGATACTGGCCGGTGTCGCGGTGATGGTGCCGTCGTGGTTCTGGTTCCTCGGCGCGATTCCGGACGACCTCATGGCCGCGGCGGTGGAGCGCATGCGCACGCCGTTTACCGCCATCGACGCGGCGCTGTGGTTCCTGGGCGCGCTCACCGCGGTGACGGTGGTGTTCGGCCTGCTGATTCCGAAGCGCATGACCACGGCGGTCGCCGTGGTGATGATGGCGCTGGGGCTGGGCTTCTTCGGCGGCTTCGAGTGGATGCGCGAATCGATCCGCAAGCCGTACGTGATCTACGGCTTCATGTACGGCAACGCGACGGAAGTCTCCATGGCGGATAGCTACCGTTCCGACGGCCTGCTGCCGCACATCGCCTTCCGCACCGGCGACGACGGCGCGGACCTGTTCCGCCGCGCCTGCCGCAGCTGCCACACCATCGACGGCTACAAGCCGCTGGCGCCCGTCTTTAATGGTACCGATCCGGAGTTCATTGCCGGCATCGTGATGGGCACCGAACTCCTGCACGGCAACATGCCGCCGTTTCTCGGCACCGAGGAGGAGGCGCGCATGATTGCGGACCACATCTGGGAGCGCGTCGACCAGCGCCCCTTCGAGGAGATACACGGCCTCGCCGGTGCCGCGCTGGGCCGCCAGGTGTACGAGGTGCGCTGCGGGCGCTGCCACGTGATCGGCGGCTACCGCGAAAACCTGGACTCGGTCACCGGGCTGGATGATGCCGACTACAACGACATCTTCGACAACGGCGAGGATTACGGGGAGGGGATGCCCGACTTCACGGGCAGCGACGCCGAGCGGGCCGCGCTCATCGCCTGGTTCAAGAGCCTGCCGGAAGGGGGTGCGGAGTAATGAATCTCCCCGACTACAACTTCCTGTCCGCCCCGCTGTGGCTGGTCACGATTCTACACATCGTGACCCTGACGCTGCACTTCGTGGCCATGAACTTCCTGTTTGGCGGGATGTTCGTGCTGCTGTTCGGAAAGCTGGACGACAAGTGGCAGAACCCGGTGGTGCGCCGCTTCGTGCAGCTCTTCCCCACCGCACTCGCGGCCACGGTGACACTGGGCGTGGCGCCGCTGCTGTTCCTGCAACTGGTCTACCACAAGCAGGCCTACGCCGCCTCCATCGTGAGCGGCTGGCTGTGGCTGTTCATCGTGGTGGCAGTGATCGTGGCGTACTACTTCCTGTACGGCGCGGCCTTCTCATCCCGCGGCGGCGGCAGGCGCGTGCCGCTGTTCCTGGGCATTTCGCTGCTGCTGCTGGCTTACGTGTCGTGGGTGTACAGCACCGTCTTCGCCATGGCGGAGCGGCCGGACCTCTACCGTCTGCTGTACGCCGCCAACCAGTCCGGCGCCGTGGCCAATCCCGACGCGGGCGCGTGGGGCTTCCGCTGGCTGCACATGCTCTCCGGCGCGGTCACCGTGGGTGCGTTTTGCGTGGGACTGCTGGGGCGCAACGACGAGAACGTCTACAAACTGGGGCGCGGCTTCTACCTGTGGGGCATGGCGGTGTCGATTGTGCTGGGGCTGGCGTACATGATGACACTGGGAGAGGCGCTGCTGCCGCTAATGCGTTCCATTGCCATCTGGCTCATCCTGGTGTCGCTGGTGCTGTCGCTGGGGTCGCTGCACTTCTTCTTCAAGAAGAAGTTCCTTGGCGCCGGCGCCATGCTGTTCGTCTCGCTGCTGTCGATGGTGGTGATCCGCCACGTGCTGCGGCTCATCGTGCTGCGCGGCGAATTCGACCCGGCCACCACTCCGGTGTCGCCGCAGTGGTCGGTGTTCGGAATCTTCCTGGTGTGCTTCGTGGTGGCGATCGGCACGGTGTGGTACATGCTCAGGCTGTTCCTGGGCGACCGCGCGCGGGCCACGGGCGGCTAGGGACTTCGGCACACACGAGGCGGGCGCGATACCGCTCCTCCGCTCATGGTCCTCGCGCGAAACATTTGAAATCGCGCTGCGGAAATCGCGTCGGATCGGTATCGCGCCCGCCGCCCGCCCGTCGTCCTCCGGGCTAGTCCTTCTTCTTGAGCTTGTCCAGCAGCCCCTTCACTTCCGAGTTCAGGTTCTGCTTGCCCTCGTCGACCAGCGACTGCTGCGCGCGCGCGGTGAGCGCCGTCATGTCCACCGCGACGTTTGGCTTCATGACCGCGCCCGAGAACGTCAGCGGCACGTCCAGCTTGCCACCCGGCGTCAGCAGGTACCTCGCCATCGGCACCTGTGCGAGCAGGTCGCGCGTGAGCGCGTCGGACAGCGTGAAGGTGCCGCTCATGTTCATGTCCTTGTTCAGCCCGAACCAGCCCGTTCCGTTGAGCGCGAAGTCGGCCGACGCGATCTTCAGGTCGGGCACCTGCAGCTTGCCGTCGGCGATGGTCACCTTGCCGGCCAGGTTCTTGAACACCGTGGTGTTGCTGGCGAAGAGCTTGGGGTTCCTGGCCGCCATCTTCGCGGTCAGGTCCGCCGGCACCATGGGCATGCCCTGGATGGACGCGAACAGCTGCTTGACCACGTTGACATTGAGCAGCGCGCCCTCGATGACCACCGCACCGCCGCTGCCGGCCAGCGTCTTCTGGATGTCCTCCCACGTCCTGCCGGATCCGGAAATGTTGAAATCGGCGCTGATGCGTCCCGCCACCGCATCGGCCAGTGCTGGCGACTTGAAGCGGAAGTACTCGGCGAGATTCACGTTCTCAACCTTGGAGGTGACGTCGAACGTCGCGGTGAGCGGCTCCATGGTGCCGCTGCCGCTGATGGTCCCCGCCATCGCCTTCGCGCTGAAGCGGTCGATGATGACCTTCTCGGTCGTGGCGCGCACCGACGCGGTGGCGTCGGTGTAGTCGATGTTGGAGGCGATGCCGCTTTTCGAGGCGATCTCGAGGTCGTTCTGCAGCGGCTTGGGCGCACCCGGCGCCGGCTTCGCCGCACCGGGAATCTCCGTCGACTTGCCGGTGACGGTGACGTCGCGGAACACCTCGGGGCGCGGCAGCTGGGGCGCGTTGGGCGCCGCCGCCTGCACGTCCGCGCGCCACACCTCTTTGGAAACGACGCTGTACGTCGCCGCCATCGGCTCGAACGACGGGATGTCCGCCTTCGCGCGAAACGCGCTCTTGCCGATGGTGAAGGTGGCGTCTTCGACGCGCGCGCTCTTGGCGGTGAACGACGCGCTACCCTTGCCGTCCTTGAGCGGGTTGGGAACATTGGGAAGGGTGGCACTCACGTTGGCGAACGTCGCGGTGCCGGTGATTCCGGGTTCCACGCCCGGTTTGGGCGCGCCGCTGACGACGAGCTTCACGGTGGCGTCGCCCGACGGCGCGAACGGCGCCAGCGACGGCATGAGATCCTTCCACGGGGCGATGGCGGTGGTGGCGTCGAAGGAAAAGCGCATCGCCTCCCTGCCCTTGAACGGCACCAGTGTGCCGGATCCGCGCGCCTTGAGCGCGTGCACGGTGGCGTCGATAGATGTGAATTCGACGCCTTCGTTGGGCGTGCCCTCGGGGTGGAACGTGCCCTGCGCCTCGAACACGGCCGGAATGCCCGCCGGCTTGGCGAATGCGCCCTCGACTTCATAGGTCGCCTGGGTGGCGTCGACGCGCGACGTGAACGCGAGTGCCGTCGCCTCGCCTTCGAAGGCCGCCGTAGCGGTGATCTCGCCGCCGAGCTTCGGCGCCGGTTTCCCAGGCGCGGTGGGTTTCATGGGAAGTGACGCCAGCGAAATCGGCGCCGTCTTGAGGTCGCCCTTCACGCGCGCGCCGCTGAACACCAGCGTGGATTCGGCCAGCAGGTTGAAGGGGCCCGCGGTGGAGGTGATCTCGACGTTGGGTTCGGTGGCACCCAGCACCATCATCTCCAAGGATACTTCGTCAAACACCGCGGCACCGAAGGTGCCGGAGAGCGTCGCGTCCACCGTGAGCGTGCCGTCCTGCGCGGGGTCGAGGGGCTTTGCGCCGGGCTTCTGCGCCGCCAGGGTGGAGAGCTTCACCGGTCCCATGGACACGGTGGCACCGAGCGGCTTGTCCGCGAGGTCGGCGGGGTTGGCCCCGGCACCCAGCGGGCCGATGACGGCCTCGATGCGCACATCCTGGGTCTCACCGAACACCGCCGCCGCCAGGGTGGCGGTGATCTTCGAGTCCAGGCTCACGTTCTGGGCGGAGAAGTCGATGTCGCGGATGGTGCGATCCATCGCCTGCGCCGGGTCGACATAACGAACCACGCCGTTCTCGATGTCGGCCACCGCCAGCACGAACGGCACCGCAGCCGCGCTCGATCCTGATGCGCCGGTGCCGCCCGCGCCCGCCGCACCGCCGCCCGCCGCCTCCACCATGCTGGTGAAGTTGAACCGGTTGCCCTCGCCCTTGATCACATTAATGACGGGGTCGTTCAAGACGAAGCGCTTGATGTCGACGCGCTTCTTCAACAGCGGCATCAGCGCCACGTTCACGCGCAGGTCGGCCACGCGCACGAACGGTTCGGTGCCGTAGTCCGGATCTTCCGACACGGTGACGTCGCGCACGCGCACGCCGATCTCCGGCCACAACGCGACGCCCACGTCCCCCACGGAGACGTCACGGCCGATCTGCTTCTCGGCCTGCGCAAGCAGCACGTCCTTCTTGCTGTTGACGATACGGCCCAGGTTGGCGACCAGCACCACCACCGCGATGACGACAACCCCAAGCACGACCCCAAGCGAAACCAGTATTTTCTTCTTCATGGAAAGACCTTCCGGGGCGGTTGAAACGGCGCACGTCGCCCGCGTGGATACGGTAGCAGGGAAACGCGTCAGCCGCCAAGCACAAGCGTTCGGGGCGTCCTCATGCGATGAACATGGCGTCGCCGTAGCTGAAGAAGCGGTAGCCGCGCGCCACCGCATCCTGGTACAGCGCGAGGGTGGGCCGCGTTCCCGCGAAGGCGCACACCAGGGCCAGCAGCGAGGATTTCGGCAGGTGGAAGTTGGTGAGCAGCGCGTCCACCACCTGGAACGAATACCCGGGGTATACGAAGAGGTCGGTCTCGCCGCTGCGGTCGACGGCAGGTTCCGCAATCCATCCGCGTGCGGCGATGGTCTCGAGTGTGCGCGCGACGGTCGTTCCCACGGCGATCACGCGCCGCTTCTCGCTCCTGGCTGCTGCGATCGACGCGAGTGTACTCGCATCGATCGTGAACGGTTCCGCGTGCAGGCGGTTCTCCTCCAGCACGTCGTGATCCAGCGGCTGAAAGGTGCCGGGGCCCACGTGCAGCACCAGCGTCTGCACGTCGACGCCCATGTCCAAAACACGCCGAAGCATCAGGTCGTTGAAGTGCAGCCCCGCGGTGGGTGCCGCCACCGAACCCGGCTCCTTCGCATAGACGGTCTGATAACGATCACGATCCGCTCCCTCATCACCCCGGCGAATGTAGGGAGGCAGGGGCACGTGGCCGTGCGCGTCGAGCAGGTCCAACACACGCACGCCGGCATCAAGCACCTCGAAAATCCCTTCGCGCTCTTCTCCACGCCCGACAAACCGGATAGCCGCGGTATCCGACAGCCGCAGCTCATCACCCGGCTTGAGTTTCTTCAAAGGGCGCACCCACCCCGCAAAGCGGCCGTCGCCAGCCTCGCGGATGAACAGCACCTCGACGTCCAGCCCGTCGTCGCGCCGCGCCAGCAGGCGCGCCGGCACCACGCGCGTGCGATTGAGCACCAGCACGTCCCCCGCGCGCAGAAACTCGGGGAGATGATCGAACGTGGTATGCACCGTCTCGCGCGACCCGTCGCGCGCGCGCACCAGCAGACGGCTCGCGCCGCGCTCGCGCGCCGGTCCCTGCGCGATCAGTTCATCGGGAAGGTGATAATCGAGTTCGTCGAGACGCATACGGTCGTAAGCCGAGGACCCTGAGCGGAGGAGCGGCATCACGAGTCGCGGCGCAGCGCGCGGCCCGGCCTTACAACAACCGCTGCGATTCACCGTCCTGCGAGGTCGCCGTGAGGCCCAGGTGGGTGAGTGCGAGCGGGGTGGCGATGCGCCCGCGCGGCGTGCGCTGCAGGAAGCCCTGCTGGATCAAGAACGGCTCGTACACGTCCTCCAGCGTCTCCTGCTCCTCGCTCACCGCCACCGCCAGACTCTGGATGCCCACCGGGCCGCCACCGAAGTGGGTGACGATCATCTGCAGGATGCGCCGGTCCATCTCGTCCAGCCCGCGCTGGTCCACGCGCAAGCGCCCCAGTGCAAAGTCCGCCGCCTCGCGGTCGATGGTGTTCTTGCCCTGCACCTGCGCGAAGTCGCGCGTGCGTTTGAGCAAGCGGTTGGCGATGCGCGGCGTGCCGCGCGAGCGGCGCGCGATTTCCTCCGCGCCGTCCTCGGACACCTCGATGCCCAAAATCCCCGCCGAGCGCTTGATGATGGTGCACAGTTCTTCCGGCGAGTAGAAGTCCAGGCGCATCACCACGCCGAAGCGGTCGCGCAACGGGGCGGTGATCATGCCCGCGCGCGTGGTCGCACCCACCAGCGTGAACGGTTCGATGTTGAGCGTGTAGTGGCGCGCGTTGGGTCCCTTGTCCACGATGAGCTCGCACTTGAGCGAGTCCATGGCCTGGTACATGTGCTCCTCGAGGATGCGCGGCAGGCGGTGGATCTCGTCGATGAACACGAGGTGGTTGTGCTCCAGGTGGCTCAGCACGCCCAGCAGTTCGGCCGCGTTCTGGAACGCGGGCCCCGACGTGGTCTTGATGGGCACCTCGAGCTCGCCGGCGATGATGTGCGCCAGCGTGGTCTTGCCCAGCCCGGGCGGGCCGTACAGCAGCACGTGGTCCAGCGGTTCGCCGCGCTGGCGCGCCGCGTCGATGAACACGCGCAGGTTCTGCTTGAGCTCGGTCTGCCCCACGAACTCGTCCAGCCGCTTCGGGCGCAGCAGCGCGTCGCTGCGCGCCTCCTCGGGAAGATCGGCCGGGCTGGTGATGCGTTCGTCGTCGTGACTGGTCATGCGTTCCTATCCACCGCTGGCGTAGCGCAGCGCGCGCCGCACCACGTCCTCCACGTTGGGTGTCTCGTCGGCGTTCCACTCCATGCGGTCCAGCGCGCTTTCGGCCGCACCCCGCGTCATGCCCAGCGAGGTCAGCGCCAGCAGCACCTCCTCGCGCACGGCGATCTTCGGGGCCTTGCGCTCCGCGGGCGTGTCGAACGCGTCCAGCTTGTCCTTGAGCTCCATGGCGATGCGCTCGGCGGTCTTCTTGCCAATGCCCGGTATCTTGGACAGGAACACGGTGTCGCCCGACTTGATCGCACCCGCCACGCGCGCGGCCGGGTGGTTGGAGAGAACCGCCAGCCCGACCTTGGGGCCCACGCCCGACACCTCGATCAGTTTCAAGAACAGGTCGCGGTCCACGCGGTGCAGGAAACCGAACAGGCTCATGCGGTCCTCACGCACCACCATGTGGGTGTGGAACACCACCTCGCCCTCCATGGGCGAGAGCGTTTCGCGGTCCTTCTCCGGGATGGCGACTTCGAAGCCCACCCCGCCCACCTCGACGACACACGCCGGGTGTGCGGAGACCACGCGGCCGCGCAGGCGCGCAATCACTTCGCACTCCAGTCGCGACGCTTGAAGGCGTGGCACATGGCGATGGCGATGGCGTCGGACTCGTCCGCGCGCTCTGGTAGTTGCGCGAGCTTGAGTATCTTGCCCAGCATGTAGCTCACCTGGCTCTTGTCGGCCGCACCGTTGCCGGTCACCGACTGCTTCACCTCACGCGCAGAATACTCGAAGATGGGGATTTCCGCGAGGGAAGCCGCAAGGATCGCCGCGCCACGCGCCTCGCCCAGCACCAGGGCGCTCCTGGGGTTCTTGCTGTAGAAGACGTCCTCGATGGCGAAGTGGGTGGGCCGGTGCTCGCGGATGACGCGCTCGATGCCGGTGTAGATGCCGCGCAGGCGCTGGTAGCGGGTAGCGCCGCGGGGCGCGAGGATGGTGCCGGAGGCCAGGTAGGTGACGTCGTCGCCGCTGCCCTGCACCAGCCCGAAGCCGGTGCAGGTGCTGCCCGGGTCGACGCCGAGGATGCGCCAGCCGACCACGCTGCGGGCCCGTGCCGCGCGCGCCGCTTCCGCTCCCTCTTCCCCGATCCTCCCGGCGCCAGGCATGGTCCGGCCGTCCCTACCCCTGCAGGATTTCGTCGGGAATGTCGAAGTTGGCGCTCACGCGCTGCACGTCGTCCAGGTCTTCCAGCGCCTCGACCAGCCGGATCACCTTGCGCGCGTCCTCGCCGTCGAGCTTGACGTAGGTCTTGGGCACCTTGCGAACCTCGGCCGCGTCGAACGAGAACTTGGCCGACTTGAGCCCCTCGCTCACGGCGGACAAATCCACCGGTTCGGTGTAGACCTCGAAGACGTCCTCCTCGTCGCTCACGTCGGCCGCGCCGGCGTCGAGTGCCGCCGCCATGAGGCGGTCCTCGTCGACGCCCTTCTTGTCGATGGTGATCACGCCGCGCGTCTCGAAGTTCCACGACACGCACCCGTTCTCGCCCAGGCTGCCGCCGTGCTTGGTGAGCGCGTGGCGCACCTCGCCGGTGGTGCGGTTGCGGTTGTCGCTCACCACGTCGATGATCAACGCCACCCCCGCCGGCCCGTATCCCTCGTAGGAGAACTCCTCGAGGATCTGCCCCTCCAGCTCACCGGTGCCCTTCTTGATGGCGCGCTCGATGTTCTCCGCCGGCATGTTGTTCTCTTTCGCCGCCTGGATGGCCAGGCGCAGCCGCGGATTGCCGCCGGGGTCGCCGCCGCCCTCGCGCGAGGCGATGGTGATTTCCCGAATCAGCTTGGTGAATACCCGGCCGCGCACGGCGTCGGTCTTCGCCTTCTTGTGCTTGATGGTTGACCACTTGGAATGTCCGGACATACTGCGCTCGACTCTCCTGGTGCGTTACTTGTGAAGGGCCTCTTGCTGCGCCTTGTACTCGGCGATGATCTTCTCGGTCTGGTCGCGCGGCACTTCTTCGTAGTGCGAAATCTCGCGCGTGTGCGACCCGCGCCCCTGCGTCATCGAGCGCAGGTGCGTGGAATACTTGTACAGCTCCGCCATGGGAACCTGCGCATTAATGATGGCAAACTTGCCCTGGTTCTCGGTGCCCTGGATCTTGCCGCGGCGGCCGCTCAGGTCGCCCATCACGTCGCCCATGTACTCGTCGGGCACCTTGACGCGCAGATTCACGATGGGCTCCAGCAGCACCGGGCTCGCCTTTTCGACCGCGGCCTTGAAGGCCAGCGAACCGGCGGTCTTGAAGGCCTGCTCGGACGAATCCACCGTGTGATAACTGCCGTCGTAGATGGTGGCCTTGATATCCACCATGCGGTAGCCGGCGATGACCCCCATTTCCATGGTGGCGACGACACCCTTCTCCACCGCGGGGATGAACTTGCCCGGCACGTTGCCACCCACCACCGCGTCGACGAACTCGAACTGCTGCCCGCGCGGCAGCGGCTCGATCTTGAGCCACACGTCGCCGAACTGGCCGCGGCCGCCGGTCTGCTTCTTGTGGCGGCCCTGCGCCTGGGCGGCCTTGCGGATGGTTTCCTTGTAGGGGATGCGCGGCTTGTCCAGCGTCACCTCCACACCGTAGCGTTCCTTGAGCTGGTGCACGAGGATCTCCAGGTGCAGCTCTCCCTGGCCCGCGATGAGGGTCTGATGCGTCTCCGCGTTCATCTCCACCTCGAAGGTGGGATCCTCGTCCATCAGGCGGTGCAGACCGGAACCCATCTTCTCGTCGTCCGCCTTGGCGACCGGCGCGATGGCCGAGTTGATGGAGGGTTTGGGCAGCTGGGTGGGCCGGATGACGGTGCCGCTGGCCTTGTCGGCGAGCGTGTCCAGCACCTTGGTGGCCCTGAGCTTCACCAGCGCGCCGATGTCACCCGCCACCAGTTGCTGGACCTCCTCGCGCGCCTTGCCGTTGACCAGGAACAGCTGCCCCGTGCGTTCGGCCGTGTTGCGCGTGGTGTTGTGCACATCGAGCCCGGGTGTGATGGTGCCGCGGTATACCCGCGCCACCAGCATGTCGCCCACGTGCGGGTCCGAGATGTTCTTGAACACGTACGCCACCGGCGCGCCCTTGTCCCCGCACTTGATCTCCTTGTCGTCGGTGGTGTGCCCCACGCCGGTATCCGCGGCGGGCATGAAGCGCACGATGGCATCCAGGATGAGCGCGCCGCCCATGTTGTGCACCGGCGAGGCGCACAGCACCGGGAAGAGTTCGGCGGCACGGATTCCTTCGGTGAGGCCGGTGCGGAAATCCTCCTCGGAGAGCGACTCGGCCTCGAGGTACTTCTCCATGAGCGCTTCGTCGGACTCGGCTGCCGCCTCCATGAGTTCCTTGCGCAGTTCCAACACGCGCGCCTTGAGGTCGGCGGGAATGTCGATGTCGATGGGCTTCACCGCGTTGCCGTCGCGCTCCAGTTCGTAGGCCTTCATGTCCACCAGGTCGATGATGCCGCGGAAGGAATCGCCGGTGCCGATGGGAACCTGCATCGCGTGCACGCCGGCGCCGAAGTGCTCGTGGAGGTGCTCGATGCAGGTGTCGAAGTTGGCGTGCTCCTTGTCCATGCGGTTGGCGACGAATATCGCCGGGAGGTTGCGCTCGCGCAGGAAGCCCCACACGCGGTCGGTTCCCACCTCGACACCGGCGTCGGCGCGCAGGGTCACGATGGCTCCCTCCACCACGTCGAGGCCCATGAGCGCGTCGCCCACGAAGTCCTCGTATCCGGGCGTGTCGACCAGGTTGATCTTGGTGTCGTTGTACTCGCAGTGCGCCACCCCGGAGTGGATGGAAATACCGCGGGCCATCTCCTCCGGGTGGTAATCCATCGTGGTGTTCTTGTCTTCGACGCGGCCCAGGCGGGTTATCGCACCCGCGGTGTAGAGCAACGACTCGGACAGCATGGTCTTGCCCGATTCCTGGTGCCCCACCACGGCAATGTTGCGGATGTTGGCCGCGGGAAACTGCTTCACGATGTGCCTCCTTCTCGAACCGGTGGATGTCGCGGCATCGCCGCAACCTCAATGCAGACTTGGAGTTGGAATTTGCCATTCTAGCACCGGGGTCGCGGCGCTGTCAATGCGGCGCCCCGGCCCGCAAGGCCGCTGTGGACGCCGTTCGGCCCCGGGCCGTAAGGTTGCCGGCATGCCGGGAACCGGACCCTTCTGGCCGCGCCTGCGGCGTTTTGTGAAGGACGCCGCGGTGAGCGCCGCGGTGGCGATGGTGGCGTTGCTGGTCTGCGAGGGGCTGCTGCGCGCCCTCAACCCCCAGGTTCCGCGCACCGAGAACCTCTCCGCCTTCTCGCGGGCCGTACCCGACAGCGTGTTGGGGCACCGCTACCGCCCGGGGGCGAGTTCCGTCTACCACTCACCCGAATTCACCGTGCGCTACGAGATCGGCGCCGACGGACGGCGCCTGTTTCCGCAACCCGAGGCCGACTCCGCGGCGGTGCGCATCCTGGTGCTGGGCGACTCGTTCACCTTCGGGTGCGCCACCGACGCGCCCTACGTGTGGACCGAGGTGATGCAACAGGCGCTGCGCGCACGCGGCCTGGACGTTGTGGTGGTGAACGCGGGGGTGGAGGGCTACGACACGCGCGCCGAACTGCACTACCTGTCGCGGATTCTCTCCGAGGTGCGGCCCGACCTGGTGCTGCTGGGATTTCTGGCCAACGACGTGTACACCAACACGCCCCTGGACGCGCCCGCCCCGCAGTCCATGCGCGAGCACCGCGGCCGTCGCGGCGGGTTGCACACGCTGGCGCTGGCCCGGCGCTTGCTCATGGGCAACGATCGCGCCTACGCGCGCCTGTTCATGCTCACCTCGCGCAGGGAGTACTACGCCACCCCGCCCGACGAGAACGTGCAGCGGCAGATCCAGCTGACCGCACAACTCCTGGGAGAAATGAACGCGTATTGTGAGGTTCGCAACACCGGCTTCGCGGTGGTTTCCATCCCGCAGCAGTTTGCGGTGCTCACCATCGCGCACGGTTACCACTTCGAGGGAATCGACCCCACCGTCATCGACGCGCGGCTCGGCGCGGTGGCGGCGGAGAACGGTTTTCCGTGGATCGACGTGCTCCCCGCGCTGGTCGCGGACTACCGCGCCAACGGCGAAGATCTCTACTTCCGCGTGGACGGGCACTTCACCCGGCGCGGCAACCGGCTGGCAGGCGAGGCGTGCGCGGACGCGCTGGCGCCGATGCTGCGGGCGGGCGAAGGCGAGCTGCGCTAGCCGCCCATCCCGCCGAAAATCTCGCCGAGGATCAGCATCACCACCATGATCAGCCACAGCGGGATCACAACCCCGATGGCCTGCGCCCGGCTCATGCCGAACACGCGCGACAGGCCCATCGCCAGCAGCACCAGGCTCCAGATGGTAAAGAACTCCACACCGCCGTAGAGTCCCTTCAGGGCGGCGCTGTCGGGCGGCGCGAGGGCGCGCAGGCTGAAGGACATGCGCGCATCCTCGGGTCCCATGATCCGCTCCAGACCGCGCGTGCGGATGAGAACCACGGAAAGCAACTGACCGATCATGGCCGGGATGCCGGCAAAGAAGTTCAGCGAGAGGTACTGCTTGAAGGTCGCACGCTGCGACATGATCGTCACCAGGATGTAGGTGAGCCCGGCCACGATGAGTTGCATTACCAGCACACCCAGCGGCGTCAGCACCACCCAGACCCAGCCGAACGAGTCCACCATGCGGATCTGCTGGTCCAGTATCTCGGGCGAGACGTCCTGCGGGTTCAACTCCAGCAGCGCCACCTGGATGGGCAGGCTGAGAAAGGTGAGGACCATGTACATCACGGAGATGATCAGCCAGGGCTGCTTCCAACCCACGCGGCTCTCGCGGATGTCGTCGAACACGCGCGACGGCGCGGTGAGCATGGAGACAAATCGGTTGATGAAGGTCATGCTTCCTCCTCTCGGATACGCGCCGGCAGTGTACCACCCCGGCGCACCGGCGTCACGGCGAAGGCTGTGCGGCCGCAACGCGCGACCAGAACTCGGCGGCAATGGCGTCCCAGTCGTGGGCGCGCGCAATCTGCGCCGCGCGCGCTTGCATCAAGGCCGAGCGCTGCGGGTCCTGACGCGCCGCCGCCAGCAGCCCGCAGGCGGATTCGAAGGCCGCCGCATCCCCGGCGAGCGCAATCACGTCGGTCTCGGCCTCGACATCCGGTGAGAACGGCGTCGCCACCACCGGCAGCCCCGCGGCCAGGTATTCGTACAGCTTGTTGGGATTGACACCGGCGGTGAGCGCGTTGCGCACGAACGGGATCATCCCCACCGTGAAACGCGCCAGCACGCCGGGAACCTCCGCGTGCGGCACCGCTCCCCCCACCGCCACGTTGGGATGCGCGGCGAGTGCGGCGAGTTTTTCTTCCACCCCGCCCAGCACCGGTCCGACAATCTCGAACTGCCAGCCGGGGCGCGATTTCACCATGGCCGTCGCCAGATCGAAGTCGAACCACGGCGCCACCGCGCCCACGTAGCCCACGCGCACCGGTTCGGGCGGCGCGGCCGCGGCGCCGGCCACGGCGGAGAAAAGCGCGACGTCCACGCCGTTTCCCACCAGGTGCACGCGCTCCAGCGAGCCACGCGTCTCTTCGGCGATCGGCAGCAGTCCCTTCGAACTCACGATCACCGTGTCCGCGCGTTGCAGCGTCTCGGCCTGGTAACCGCGCGTCCACGCCGGCATACCCGGGAACTCGGCGTGCGCGTCGTTGCAATCGTACACGATGGCACGCGCGCCCAGCGCCACCGCCACGTGCACGGCATACACATTGGAGATCACGCACACGCTCTCGCGCGGGTCGACGGCCGCTTCCTGCAGGCGGGCACGCACGCGGCGCAGCGCGGAGACATCCAGCGCGCGGCGCACGAAGGCGCGCTCCATGAGCGGACGCGCCGGTCCGCCGGGCACGTTCTTTACGAAGGGAATGGTGGCCACGCGCACGCCGGCGGCGTCGCGCAGCTCATAGTGGTTTTCGCGGTTGCGCACGAAGGGCTCGAAGAAGACCACGTCCACGTCCCGCGGGCGGCGCTCGATGAGCTGCTGCTTGCGCGTACGCAGGTAGTCCCACTTGATCTCGGCCAGCCAGATGATTTGCATTATTCTTGAAGCGTTGCCGCGGCGCACGCATCCCGCAGGCACTCTAGCACGCCCCGATCACCCCCCCAACGGGTTTTATGTGGGGGGCGACAGCGGGTACGCGCTACAATGCGTGCATGCTGCGCATCGGCTTTGTCATCGACGACCTCGGCCACGGCGGCGCACAACGCCAGCTCGCGCTCATCGCGGAAGCATTGCGCGGCCGCGCGATCCTGCGCGTGGTTGTTCTCTCCGGCGTGCGCGAGCCCTACGGCACCCGCCTGCTGAACGCCGGCGCGGAGGTCATCCACCTGCCGCGCCGCGCCGGCTTCGAGCTGGCGCGCCTGCGGGCCCTTTCCGCCGCGCTGCGCGTCTTCTCTCCGGACGTCATCCACGGTTTTCTCGACGCATCCAATGCCTATGCGTTCATCGCCGCACGCAGGCTGCGTGCGCCGGTCGTCATGTCGCTGCGCAGCGACCGGCTCACCGTCACCGGGCCGCGCGCGGCCATCGTGCGCATCATGTTCCGCCGCGCCGACGCGGTTGTGGTGAACTCCCATGCGGGCCGGGAGTACCTGCTCCGTTCCGTGGGTGTGGCACCCTCGCGGGTACACGGCCTTCCCAATATCATCCCGCCGGCGTTACCCGGCGCCCCCCGGGACCTTCACATGATCGGGTGCGTGGGACGGCTGGTGCCCCTCAAACGCTTCGCGAAGGTGATCGACGCGCTGCCGATTGTGCGCGCGCAAATTCCGGACGCGCGCCTCACCATTGTGGGTGAGGGGCCGGACATGCACGCGTTGCGCGAACGCGCCGCCCCGCTGGGCGACGCGGTGACCTTCACCGGCGAGGTGGAAAACGCCGCGGGGCTGGTTGGCGGTTTCGGCTGCGTGGTGGTGGCGTCCGAATACGAAGGCCTCCCCAACGCGGCACTGGAGGCGATGGCGGCGGGCGTGCCGGTGGTGGCGGTGCGGGCGGGCGATCTCCCCGGCCTCATCGAGGATGGGGTCACCGGCTGCTTCAGCGCGGGCGCCGCGCCGGATGCGCTGGCCGGCGCCATTGTGCGCGCACTGGCAGACGCGCGCCTGCACGATTCCGCGCGGATACAGGGCCCGCGCCTGGTGGCGGAACGCTTTTCGGCGGAGCGCGCACGCGACGCCCTGCTCGCCGTGTACACGCACATCACAAACGAATCGGGCGCGCCCACCGGTGTGTGACGCGCCCGATCCGGGTGCTTGGAATGTTGCCAACGATCAATTGGGTTTCGCGCGCCTAGTCGGCGCTCCGCAGCTCCTCCTTCAACTCCTTCAATTCTTCACGCAGCTCGTCGAGTTCGTCTCGCAGCGTGTCGCGGTCCTGCCGCGGCATGCGGAACTCGTACATCGCGCCCGGCTGGCGGTGCATCCCGTGCATGCGGGGTGCGCGGCCGTCGAAGTTCCACGAGAATTCGGCGTCCGACTGGTCATCCATGGTGGCCTTGAGCGGCTGTGTCTTGCCGTGCCGCAGCACGGTAATGGTGAAGGTATCACCCTCCTCGAAGTCGCGCAGCGCGTCGCGCAGGTCACCGACGTCCCCGACTCTGGTGTCGTCGATCTTCTGCACGATGTCACCCGCCTGCACACCGGCCTTCTCCGCCACCGACGCGTCGTTCACATCGAGCACCAGGACACCGTCGCCTTCCTTCGCATTGAAGTAGGAGCCCAGCTCGTCCGAGATCTCGTGGGCCTGGATGCCCAGCCGCGGTCCGCCGAACATGGACAGTGCGCGGTGGATCTGCGGGGCGTCCGGTGCCGAGAACCAGCCGAACTGCTGGTCGGGACGGTCGCCCACGGTGATGGTGACGGTCTTCTTCTTGCCGTTCTGAACGACTTCCATTTTGGCCTCGGTGCCCGGCTCCACCTGGCGAACCGCGTCGCGCAGCTCGTCCGGCGTGCCGACCCTGGTGCCGTTGAAGCTCACCACGACGTCGCCGTCGTCCAGGCCGGCCTTCTCGGCCGGGCTGTCGTCCGCGACACCGCTGATGAGCACGCCGTCCTTGACCTTGAGGTCGAGCCCCGCGCGGACGTCATCGGTGAGATCCTGCATGTAGACCCCGATGTAGCCCGAGTGGACCCGGTCCCGGTCGCGCTTCCTGTCCTTTGCCCCCGCGTCGACGATGCCGGCAACCGCAACGATCGCCAGTGCGACCCAGAGCGTGCGGGCGATGGCGCCGCGCGTGAGATTCCATGACTTCATGATATTGACGCTCCTTAATAGGGTTACGGCCTCTCCGGCATTCGCCGGCGTCCGGTGTCATGGCCTTTCTACGCAGCCGCCGGCCCGGGGGTTCCGAAGGATTTTGCGCGGCCGCGGGAACGGCGTCAGGCGGCAGCTTGTGCCCGGTCGGAGCGGAGGAGGTTGCCCACCACGAGGCTCGCGGCAACGGGGATCCAGAGGGGATAGCGGAAGGGCATGCTGCCGAAGAGCGCGCTGAGCCAGATGGAAACCGCCGACAGCGCGACGTAGAAGCACAGGGACCGCACCCAGGCGGGTTGCGACGCCCAGTGGTGGCGGGCGCCCGCAACCGCGCTGCGGATTCCGGCCGCCAGGATCCACAGGAAGGTGGTGAGGCCAAAGATGCCCGTGCCCACCAGGATCTCGAGGTAGGTGTTGTGGGCCACGATGCGCAGGAAGACCTTGTAGGCGCCGGCCACGATGAAGTTGCCCAGCCCCACACCGGTCAGCGGGTGCTTGAGGAACAGCTCCCACGCCGTCGTCATGGCCAGCCAGCGCGTATACACCGACCAGTCCTTCTGGCTGCCCGACGCCACGTCGCGCAACGCCATCACCCGGTCCCAGTAGTAGCGCGGGGTGAGCACGATGCCGGCCACGGTGAGCAGCAGCAGGAACACCCACGAGCGCTTGCTGTGCACCTCGCGCACCAGCACGGCCAGGGCGATGGCGGCAAAGGGAACCACGACACTGCGCGAGAAGGTGGAGAAGATCCCGATGATCAGCAGGATCACGCCCGCGATGAACGCAGCCCGCAACCAAGGCTCACGGCTGTTGCGGGCGCCGAACAGCCCCAGCGGCAGTGCGGAGCACATGTAGGCGGCGGCGCGGTTGGGATTCTCGTGCGCGCCGGTGAAGCGCAGCACGAAGACCCCGCCGATGAAGTTGTCCTGCGCCGGCCCGATGCCCAGGTACAACCCCGCCGCCCCCAGCACCACCGTGGCCACCGCACCCGCGAACACCACGTAGGCGAGGCGGCGCAGATCGTCGGCCGTGCGCACCAGCTGCACGATCAGGTAGACCACCAGCAGCATCTTGGCGAAGTTGGCCAGCTCCACCACCGAGAGCATGGGCGCCGGCGCGACGAGCATCGACTGCAGGCAGAAGAGCAGGAAGAACGCGACCGCGCACCAGAAGGACGCGTCCACCAGGCGGTTCTGCCCGCCGCGAACCAGTTGCAGCAGCACCGCGCCGGTGACGATGAACGACACCGGCAGGGCCACGTTGACCGGCAGCCACGACCCGACTCCGGAGTAGATGTAGAAGACCAGGAAGAAGAGACCCCAGCGCGGTCGCACGAACAGGGTCATGCCGAAGACCAGGGCGGCGACGGCCACCGCACCCAGGCGCAGAAACTTGGTGTATCCCAGGAATCGCGCCGCCAGGTAGACGGCGAGGGGCAGGAGCGCGAGTGCGGCCAGAACCAGCCGCTCACCCCGCGACGACAGCGCGCGGGCAGCGGAGGTCATTGCCTTCTCGGACGCCCGCGCAGGCGGGAAAAGTCCGCGGCCACCGGGCGCAGCAGTTCGAGAATGGTCTGGTTTCTTCCCGATTCCTCCCGCCACGCGGTCACGAACAGGGCGAGCATCGAGCTCCACCCCAGGCCCAGCAGACCGCCCACCATCACCAGGATCTTGCGCTTGGGACGGCTGCGCAGGTTGGGCGTGTGGGCCTTGTCGAGCACCTGCACCACGGGCGTGTCGCGCGCCTCTTCGATGCGCGCCTTCTCGTGCTCGTTCACCAGCATGGTGTACACCGCGGTCTGCACCTCGACCGCGCGCCGCAGCCGCATGTACTGCAGCGCCACCTCCGGTACCTCGTCCATGGTGGGAAGGTACGAGCGCACGATGTCCTCGTCGGAACTCGCGCCGCGTTTGAGCTTCTCCAACTGCCCCACCACTTCCCCGTACTCGGTCTGTTTGCGCTGATACTCTGCGGAACTCTTGGAGGTGTAGTGCGCCATGATCTGCAGTTCGGTCTCCAGCGCGATGGCGCGGCTGGAAAGCTCGGTGATGAGATCCAGGGCTGAACGGAGCTGCTCGTCCAGGTCGACCGTCTTGAACTCCTGCTGGAAGTCCTTCAGTTCGGTCTCCGCCGTGGCCAGCATCTCCTCGCGCTCCTCGAGCTGGCGGCCCACGAAGTCGCGCGTGCGTCCCGCGCGCGTCACCTTGAGCCCGCGCGTGATATCGTCCAGCTCTTCGATCATGCGGTTGGCGATCTGCGCCGCACGTTCGGGATCCCTGTCCTCGAAGGTCATGATCAGGAGGCCGTTGTCGAGCAGCGAGAAGCCGATGTGAGAGTGGAAGTCCTCCAGCGCGTCCTCGATGCGTGAGGTCTTGTACACGCGCATCAGCTCGAACTCGTCGATGATGCGCTCGCCCAGCGTGCGGCTCTTGAGCATCTCGATGTAGACCGTTTCCGGCGCAACGCCGGTGGCGGTGGGTCCGAGCAGCGGCGCGGACAACTGCTGCACCAGCTCGGTGTAGCTGGGCATGGCCATGGACGGCTCGGGCGGAAATATGGACGTGGTGGCGGTGTACCAGCGCGGCAGAATGAAACTCACCGCGGCCATCACCAGCGCGCCGGTCACCCCCCATCCCAGGATGAAGCGGCGCCAGGCAATCAGGGTCCGAAAGAAGAACAGCATGAAGTATTGATGGACGTGCTACTCGACGGGCCTTCCGCGCGAAGCCGCGTCTGCCCCGGAAGCGGCCACCGCACCCACGGTGTCCGTCACCGCCGGGCCCTCTTCCATTGCGGGCACGAAACGCGTGCTTTCCGCCTTCTCCCATACCACCTGCCGCCCCCCGCTGGCAAACCGAATGAACGCGACCGCCGCCGCGTGGTTGACCATCATATAGTAGAACGGCACGTAGAGGGCGCGCGGAACCCGGGCGCGGGCGCGCATGCACCAGCCCGCGAAGGCGGCAAGATAGCACACCGCCTGCACGCCGAGGAAGGCGGCGTAACCCGGCGAGCGACCCGCCAGCGCGGCGGTGGACACGAACAGCACCGCCAGGATGGGACCGGCGCTCCAGCGCAGCAGCTTGTGGGAAACGAACTGCCACAGGCGCACACCCCGCATGCGCCGATGCAGCCGGCTGAAGCCGGTGAGACCGCGCATCACGATGCGCACCTTGCGGCCGAATTCCTCCTCCCACAGTTCGGCGGACCGCTCCACCGCCACCGCGCCGCGCTCATAGACGATGCGCCGGCCCTGGTTGGCGACATCGAACGGGATCTGGAAGTCGTTGGCCACGTCTGCAAACAGCTCCCCGAACAGTTCGCGGCGCAGCGCAAAGATCGACCCGTTGGCAACCAGCACGCTTCCCAGCCGGCTCTCCAGTTCCTTGACCTTCATCTCGTAACGCCAGTAGAGGCTCTCGCCCTGCCCGACCGAGGTGAGGTCGCGCGCGTAGGAGAGTTCGCCCACCACGCAGCCCACGTGCGAATCCCGCAGCGGCGCCACCAGACGGGATACCGCGTCCGGCGCGAACAGCGAGTTGGCGTCGGTGAAGACGATGACGGCTTCCGTGCGCCGCGGGACCACCTCGTTGAGGACCGCGTTCTTGCCGCGCCGTGCCGGGGAGTGCCACAGTTCCACGCCCAGGTCGCGATAGTCGCCGGCGATGGCCGCGGTGCGGTCGTCGGAACCGTCCGAGGCCACGACAATCGAGAGGCGCCCGTCGTATGCGAGCGCCAGGCTGTTCTCGATCTTGCGGCGAATCACCGCCTCTTCGTTGAAGGCGGAGATGACCAGGCAAACGGAGGGGGGGGCAACCCCATCGGGGGCATCACGGCGTCGCGAGAGGCGTGCGGCCACGGCCAGCGCGGCGGGGTAGCCGATGTAGATGTAGAGGATGAGCGCGAGGCTGCACCAGAATGCGAACTGCCACATTATCGAATCTCAACTCCCTGTCGGGGTCGTCTGTTGCCCTGGCCTGCGATGTTCGGGCGCTGCGCCCGGCCGATTCGGAGTCGATATCAGTGGCTCTTCACGGACCTCCGTCCGATCTGGTGAGAGACTCAAGTCTAGCACAGGCCTTTCCCGGCCACAAAACGCGTTTTGTCGCCCCGGCTACCGCAGCGACGGGATGGGCAGCACGGAGAATCCGTCCCGGGCGAAGCCGATCCACAGGCGTCCGCCTTCCGCCACCAGGTCCGCAACCTCGCCGCCATCGGTGTCCGCGGCCCGCAGCCAGCGCACACCGCCCGCGCCCACCACACCCAGCCCCTCGGTCGAGCCGAGGAACAGCGTGCCGGCGGCGTCGAAGGCGATCGCGGTGAGCGTGCCCTCGATGGTGGCCGGGCCCGGCTGTGACCCCGAAATTCCCTCCAGCAGCCCTCGTTTGCGCCACACGGTGGCATCGTCGTCGAACACGAACAGCCCGCCGCCGGTGACGGCAACCCACTCGCCCGCCGGGCTGCGTTCCAGGTCCACCACGGTCTCGCTGGAATCGATGCCGGCGAACCGTTCCACACCGCCGTCGGCACAGCGCACCGGAACGCCGGCGCCGATGGCCCAGGTTCCTCCGGGCGCACTGCGCACGTCGAGGATGCCGCGTCCGTCGAGGGTCTCGGAGCCACGCGCCACGCGCAGCCAGATATCGCCGTCGAACCGGTAGATCGCACCCGAGCGCGTGCCCACCCACAGCGCGCCGTCCGCATCGGTGCGCGCGGCGGTGAACGCCGGGTCGGCCTCGGCGAGATCCGGATGCATGTCGGTCCACCCGGCGCCTTCACGCCGGCGCACGGTCCAGCGCCCCGCCGCAATCACGTCGCCGCCGGGCGCAATGGTCACGGCGCGGGCATCGGGCGGTGCGTCGTCCACGGTGACGTTGCGCGCCACGGCGTCCGCCTGGACCAGCCGCCCGCCGCTCACGAACCACGCCGCCCCGGCTCCGTTCGCCGCGATGGCGGCCACGCGCGGCGCCGGAAGGCCGACGCCCAGGTCGAGACGCAGCGGAACCCCGCGGTCGAGCGCCACCACCAGCCCGTCGTCGCTGCCGGCAAACGCCCCCGCGCCGTCGGCCACGATGGTCTTCCAGGCCGCACCCGCGTCGGCCGGCGCGATGCCCGCTTCGCGCCACTGCCCGCCCCGCAGCACCCGGATCCAGCCCCGGCCGGCCACCCACAGCGCCCCGTCGGGACCCGCCGAAATGGAGCGCGCGTCGCGCAGCGGGACGTCATCCGGGGGACGGAGCCGCGCCGCGCGCTTTCCGTTGAAACGATAGATTCCCTGGCGCGACACGAGGACGAAGAGCGCCCCGTCGGGGGCCACCGCCAGCTGCCGCGTCTCGCCGCGCGGCAGGCCCGCCCCCGCCTGGTACCAGGCGAAGGTGGTATCGCCGAATTGCGCGCACAGCCCGGCGTTGGTTGCGAAGTAGCGCCCGTCATCCGGGCCGTCCTTCACGTCGAACACGATGTCGTCCATGAGCGAGTCGGCGCGGGTGATGGCGTAGCCGCCGCCGGGGGCGATCACCCCCGCGCCAAAGCCCAGCGTCGACAGCAGCACCTCGCGTTGCCGGCCGATGCTCGCGCCGTAGAGCCGTACCAGCGGAACCAGAGGAATATCGGCCGGCGCGCGCGGCGTGAACACGCGCACCTCCCCGGCGCGGTACAGTGCGAGCCCGTCGTCGGTGGCCACGAACACACTGTCGCCGACCGCGGCGATGGCGCGCACCGACGCGCTGGGCAGGCGATCACCGGCTTCGATGCGCTCCAGCAATGCGCCGTTGCGAATGTCGACCACGAACAGGCCCGCCGCGGTTCCCACCCACAGCGTGTCGCCCGCGTGACAGATGGCCCGGACCGCCGGTTGCGGGCCGACGTGCCACGCGCCCTCGAGGCGCGACGCGCCGGGCGCACCCGGAACCAGCAGGGCAACACCCAGGGCCAGCGCCCCGCGATTCCGCTTTGCGAAGCGCGCGGCGTTGGCTAGCCTCGGGCGTCGCCCGCTCCCGCGGGTGCAACGCCGTGCGAATGAAAGGAAGATTTCGTTGCGCATCAGTTTCATCGCCAATCCCACCGCCGGCCGCGGCCGCACGCGCGGCATGGTGGAAGCATTCGCGCGCGCAGTCCCCGGCGACAGCAATCTGTTGTGGACGCAAGAAGCCGGCCACGCGACCGAGCTTGCGCGCCGCGCCGCGTCCGATTCCGACCTGGTGTGCGTCGTCGGCGGCGACGGCACGGTGAGCGAAGCCGTCAACGGTCTCATGCCACGTCCGGTCCCCATTGTCGTCGTTCCGACCGGATCCGGCAACGATTTCGCGTCCATGGTGAACGCGCCCACCACGGTGGATGAACTGGTGGCCACCATCCACGAGGGGGCGGGCTGGCGGCTGGACGTGCTCGACTGCGGGGATCGCTTCTGCGCCAACAGCATCGGGATCGGCTTCGAGGCCATGGTGACCTACCACAGCCTCTCCATCCGCAACATGCGCGGCCTGCCGCTCTACCTGCTGGCGGTGATGAAGGCGCTGGCCGGCTACGAGAGCATCCGCTACTCGATCACCATCGACGGGGTGATCCTGGAGGAAGACTTCCTGCTGGTGTCCGCGGCCAACGGCCCCAGGGCGGGCGGCGGTTTCTACCTCAACCCGTCCGCGAAGCCCGACGACGGCCTCATCGACGTGTTCACCGCGGTGCGCATGCCCCGCCTGCGCATGCTCTCCATTCTGCCGCGCACGCTGCGAGGCTCGCATACCACGAGCCCGGGGGTCGCCTTTCACCGCGGCGCGCGCGTGACCATCGCCGCCGCGCGGCCCTTTCCGATGCATATCGACGGCGAGTACATGGGCCGCCGCGAGGTGCCACTGGAACTGTCGGTGATTCCCCGCTGCCTCCCGGTGCTGGGCATGAAAAAAGGCGCCGCCAGCATGGCCGCGCCGCGGGAGCGGATTCTGTCCGGCGGCTGACGCCCCGCTCAGGGCTGCCGGGCCGGTGAGGAGCGCGTTCCGGGCGATGCAGCCGTACCCGCGTTGACGCCCCCCGCCGGCGACACGCGGTACCCGATCCAGCCGGGCACGCCGTGCTCGCTGCCGGTGAAGACACACTCGGTTTCGATATGCCGCCGTTCGACGTCCGACCACGGGCCGAGAAACAAACTCAACACCCGCTCGCTGTCCATCACCATGTCGATGCCGGATGCGTGCACGTAGGCATCCAGCCGGTGTTCGCGGAGCGCCGCGAATGCCTCGCGGTTAACCTTGCCGTCCAGATTCACCACCCGCCGCTCCGAGAGATATCCGATGGCCCCCCCCTGGAACACCCCGATGGTGTCCGACGCGTCCGTGTGCGTGGCCACCCAGCGCGCGGCGTCGTAGAAGCCGTAGACGGGCGTGGTGCGGAAGGCACTCGTGTACCCCATGAACAGGAGTGCCGCGGCGTAGACCCCGCTCGCCGCCAGCGCCATGCGCCGTACCGACGGCGAGCGCGCGCCAACCCAGGCAATCGCGTCGTCCAGCATGAACCCGGTGAAGATGGCACCGATGAAGAAGACGGGATAGTAATAGCGCAGGAAGAAGAACACGCCGAACACCACGGTCGAGTATGCGGCAAAGAACATCACCGCCACCAGCAACAGAAAATCGAACTCGCGCGCCGGCCGTCCGTGCGGCTGCCGCCTGCGCCAGAACCACCACACCGCGAAGCCCGCCAGGACCAGCGCCTCGAAGGCGTTGGCCAGTGCTCCGAACAACCCCGGCGCGTCGAAGCGGTCGCCGAGCTTCTGCAGGCCGCGAAACATGGGGTGGAACGCGGGGATCACCTTGAGGGTCTGCACCGAACGCGAGGCGTGCGCGGCCACGAAATCCCACGAGGGTCCCTCGCGAACCAGCGACTCGCCGCCCAGGTCGAAGAAGGGCGCGTAGGCCAGCGACAGATAGCGCGTGGCGCGGCCGCTCTCGGGTATCGGGAGTCCGACGGCAATGGTCCCGTAGGTGAGCCACGGCAGGCACACCAGCAGCCCCATCCCCGCGGCGGTTGCGAGTTCCTTGCCCCAGCGTGGCCGCGCGCCGTGCGCGCGCACCACCAGCAGATAGTCGAGCGTCATGGCCAGCGCGAGGAACCCCAGGTCCGCACGCGCCAGGAACGCGCCGCCCAATAGCGCGCCCATGATGGCAAACCGGCGGCGCGCCGGCTGCGCCACCGGGCGTATCTTCTCCAGGTACCAGGTCACCGACGCGGCCAGCATGAACAACGCGAGCGCGGTCTCGAGGCCGTTGGCGCTCTGCCGCATGACGATGGGAGAAAACGCCCACGCCGCGGTCGCGACGGCGGCCGCCACCGGGCTCGCGCGACGCGCGATGAGCCGGTAGAGCAGAAAGGCCGTGGCCACGGTGAGCAGGGCAGACATCACCAGGGCGAGGTGCACCGGCAGCGCGGGACCGTCGCCCGCAATCAGGAAGATCGGGACCAGCAGGCCAACGTAGAGCGGTTGAAACCCGTTGGTAGGGTTTACGCCGTCGAACGTGGGACCCAGCCCGTGCGCGATGTTGCGCGCAATCTGGAAGGCGTAGAAGCTGTCGTCGTACAGAAATCCGTTACGGGCGAGCGTGCCGAAATCCGCCACGGCGACCGCCAGATGAACAGCGGCCGCCGCCGCGAGCACGGCGATCAGTGCGGGATGGGGACGTTTCAAGGGAGCAGCCGTTACCAGTAGTTTCCGATGCAATCCTCTCGGGTAAAACCATTGATTTATCGCGTTTTATGGTACCCGATGGCTCCCCGCGCTGTCAATCGCGGCACCGTAACGCGAGCCCCGCACGGGGCTTAGCGGCTCGGCCGTTGCCGCACGCGTGCGGCGGGCCACCGGGCATCCACACCGCGTTGGACGCGCCTGTGCGTTGTGGGCTATCTTCTCGCATCGCGCCGGTGCAAGCATCGCACCCGTGCTCTTTCCCCCGGCGCCGGCGGTGAACATTGGCTCCCTCTCGCGTTGCTCTCGTGTCCGCATACCTCGGGGCGTGCCTCATCTGGGGCTCGACCTGGATGGCCATCAAGGTGGGCCTGCGCGGCGCGGCGCCACTTACCAGCATTGCCGTGCGCATGACCATCGCCGCGCTGATCGTGCTGGTGATCCTGCGAGTGCGCCACATCGCGCTGCCGGGGGAACGGCGCTTCGTGCGCATCGGCGTATTTCTGGGGTTCTTCCACATCGTCCTTCCCTATTCGCTGGTCTATTACGGAGAGCAGCACATCCCGTCCGGACTGGCCGCCGTTCTCTACGCCGCCATGCCGCTGGTGGTGGCGCTGATCGCGCGCATGGCGCTGGGCGAACGCCTCACCCCGCGCAAGATCATGGGCATCCTGTCCGGCATCCTCGGCGTGGCCGTGATCTTCTCCGACAGCCTGCGCATCGGCAGCAACCAGGCGATCGGCGCCGCAGCCGTCACCTGCAGCATGCTCGCTGCCAGCATCGGCTCCGTGGCCACCAAGCGCTGGGCGTACGGCTATCACCCGCTGGCGTCCCTGATGATTCCGTTCTCGGTGGGGGCGGCGGCGACCTGGCTGCTCGCACTCATACTCGAGGGCCCGGTATCTCTGCACTTCGATACCACCACGTGGGCCACCATCATCTACCTCGCGGTGGCGGGCTCGGTGACCGCGCTGGGGCTCTTCTTCTTCGTGATCCAGCACCTCGAAGTCACCGTGGTCTCGTACCAGACCTTCATCATCCCCATCGTCGCGGTGCTGCTGGGCTGGGCGATTCTCGGCGAAACCATCACCGCGCGCGTAGCGCTTGGCGCCGTGATGATCCTCGCCGGCGTGTCGCTGGCCATCTTTGCCCCGCGATCGCGCGCGCGCCGCAACGCACAAGCGCGCCTGCGGCGCACCGGCCCGGCATGAGCACGCACCCGGGAATGGATGAGGCCATCGACATCCTGGCCGGCGCCCGGCGCGTGGTGGTGACCACCGGCGCGGGCATGTCGCGTGAGAGCGGCGTGCCGACGTTTCGCGACGCACCCAACGCGCTGTGGGCCGACTACAACCCGGAGGATCTGGCCACGCGGGCGGGCTTCGCGCGCGATCCCGCGCTGGTATGGCGATGGTACGCGGAGCGCCGGCGCATGATTGCAGAGACCACACCCCACGCGGGCCATCGCGCCATCGCCCGCATGCCCCGCCTCTTCGACGGGTTCCTGCTGCTGACCCAGAACATCGACAACCTGCACACCACGGCTGGATCCAGCGACGTGGTGGAACTTCACGGCAACATCTTCCGGTTCAAGTGCTTCGAGAACGGTCATCCCGCGACACCGGATGAAGGCGCGGGTGAACCACCGCGCTGCCAGTGCGGGTCGTTCCTGCGCCCCGATGTGGTCTGGTTCGGCGAGATGCTCGATCCGCACCACATCGACCGCGCCTACGCGGCACTCGCCACCTGCGACGCCATCCTGGTGGTGGGAACCTCGGGACTGGTGTACCCGGCGGCCGGGTTCCCGGCGGTTGCGCGGGACGCCGGCGCGCGCGTGGTGGAGGTCAATCCCGAGCCCTCCGGAGTCACCCCCATCGCCGATGTGTTCGTGCGGGCGGGTGCCCGGGACACGCTGCCGCTGCTGGTCGACGCGCTCGAACGCCTCCGCGGCGGGCGGTAAACGCATTGACCCGCGGGCGCGGGGCGTGGATAATCGATAGCGGCGCACCGCAGGCGCGTCGCCGCAGCCGGCCGACCCCGGGCCGCTGCGCCACACGATCCCCTTCGAGGTTCCATCGGTCTTGAAGTACACCCGCCGCCTGATCCAGCTTCCGCTGCTCGCGGTCATGCTACTGCTCGCCTTCGCGGAATCCGCACCGGCCCAGCTCGTCGCCCGCTTCGATTTGCTCGGATCCGTGATCTCTCCGGACGGCGATGGCCGCCAGGATTCGACGCGCGTGCGCTACACCCTCGCCGACTCGGCGGTTGCACTGGGCGTGGTGGTGTTTGCGGCGGACTCGGTGACCCCGGTGTATACCCTGCGCGCGATGGCACCCGCATCGGCGGGCACACGCGACTTCTACTGGCGGGGCCAGCGCGACAACGGCACCTTCGCGGGCGAGGGCGCGTACGTCGTCACCCTGACCGCATTCGGCAACACCGCACCCGACACCGTCCTGAGCCTGCCGGTGTTCGTGGACACAACGCCGCCGCGCGTGCAGATCCTGAGTGTCACGCCCAACCCCTACGCCCCCGGACTGTCCGCCGCGCGCCCCGCGGTGGAAATCGCGCATGTCGTTTCCGACGCATCCCCGCTCTCCACCGGCCGGGCGCCCGACCAGCTCGGGGTGACGTTCACCAACCCGAGCGGCGCCCCCGTCGAGGCAACCGTGACCACCGCCCCACCCTTCGCGGGACTGAGCGGAAACTACGTCAGTTCGTGGGATGCGAGCGCGGGCGGTGCCTCGCTGCCCGACGGCGAGTACCGCGTCGATATCACCATCGACGATGCCGCCGGCTACAGCGCAACGGCGAGCTACCGCTTCGAAATCGACGCCGCGGTGCCCACGGTTACCATTGAGAGCCCGGCGGACGGCGCGCGCGTGCGCGTCGTGCCCGACAGCCTGCGCGGGCGCGCCTTCGACCGGCACGGTGTCGACTCGCTGTACGTGAAGTACCCGTCGTCTCCCTACCAGCCCGTGACCGGCGCCGGCGTGCTCGACGATACCCTGCGCTTCGCCATCCCCCTGACCGACTCGGTGGTGAACGAGGGCACCTATGCCTTCTCGTTCCGCGCCGTGGACCAGGTGGGGCGGTCCGCCGTGTACACGTCCGTCTTTACCTACGACACCACCGCGCCGGCAGCGCCGGTGCTGGACGCGTTCACCGGGTCGTGGCTGACTTCGTTCTACCCGCTGTCGGGGAGTGTGGACAACGGCGGCGACGCATCCACCCTGGTCGACATCGTGCGCAACGGCGCCGTGATCGACTCGGTCCCCTCCGCGCTGTCCAACCGGTTCACCGTGAACGTCCCGCTCGAGGTGGGCCGCAACCAGATCGTTGCCGTGCAGCGCGATGGCGCCGGCAACGTAAGCGGTCCGTCGAACACCGTGGTGGTGAAGTTCCAATCCACCGGGGGCTTGTACTTCCCCGTACCGTTCACGCCGGGAGGCACCTTCCAGGTGAACGCCGAACGCGTCGCGCGTTCCGTGACACTGCGCGTGTTCGACGTGACCGGCGACCTGGTGACGTTCTTCGAAGACGGCGGGACGAGCCGCTACTACGCCTTCAACTGGAACGGCCGCAACAGCAGCGACCAGCCGGTGCGGCGCGGTCCGCTGGTCGCGGTGGCGACGGTGCTCTACGACGACGGCTCGCGGGACGTCTACCGGGAAGTATTCCTGTTCGATTCCAATCCCTGATGAAGCGGATCCTGACGGCATACATTGCGCTGCTGGCGCTGGGGGGATGGGCCCCGCACGCGCGCGCGGAGTCGTCCACCGGTGGCGCCTTCCTCGTGCCGGGGTACGGCGCGCGCGCCGCCGGCATGGCGGGCGCGGTGAGCGCGGTGATAGACGACGAGGGCGCCATCGACTGGAACCCGGCACGGCTGGGGCTGGTGACGCGCACCCTGGGCGCGTCCTACGTACAACTGGTGCCGGGCGCATCGCTGGACCAGGCGGACCTCGCCTTCGTCACGCCGTTGTGCGCGGTGGAGCGCGGGGTGGCCAAACACGCGGCTGGCGTGATGCTCACCAACCTGTCCGCCGACATCGCCGGCCTCGAGTCGTACTCCGAAAACCACCTGCGCATGGCCTACGCCTTCACGCCGCAGCCACTGCTGAGCGTGGCCATCGCGGGCAAGCTGTTCTTCTCGCAGAGCGGCGTGTCCGGCTTCGACGCGTGGGGTTCGAGCGTCGATTTCGCCGGCTACCTGTCGCTGAGCGAGCACTGGGACGCCGCGGTGGTTGGCAAGGACCTGTTCTCGCGCTACTCGTTCGACGACGGCAGCGACGCGCACAAGGAGTCCAGCGTGGTGGTGGGGGTGGCGACGAGCCGCGTCCGCGTGCTCACACTCTCCGCCGACGCGGTACGCCAGTACTCGACGTGGACGCGCGGCCTGCTGGGCGCGGAGACGGATTACATCTTCTCGCACATCGCGCTTCGCGGCGGGGTGGCGTTCCACGCCGCGGGTGAATCACGCACCACGCCCTCGTTCGGCGCCAGCCTGCGTGCGTTCGACACGCGCCTGGTCGTCCACTACGCCGCGACCGTCGACGACGAGCAGGCGTTCGGCACCACCCACCGCTTCACGCTGGCCGTGCGCCTGTAGCCGCGCGATGCGCTCCATTGCGGGCATTTCCAACGGGGCCTTTCGAGCGGCGTTCGTCCTCTTCGCCCTGTTCGCGCCCTTCTCCATCGCCGGAATGAACTTCGCCCTCGGCCTCGCGGCCCTGGCGTGGACGCTGTGGATCATCGAACAGCGCGGCGCGCGGGTGCGCCCGGATGCGCTGGCGCTGGCGTCCATCGCGCTGGCGGCGTTCGCGCTGCCATCGATACTCCTCTCCGAGAACGCGGCCCGCGCCCTCAACGACTGGCGCTCCTACTGGGAGTTGTCGATATGCTTCCTGGTGGGCGCGAGTATCGCCCGGGTGCGCGCGCGCGAGGCGGCGTTCTGGGCGCTGGCGTTCTCCGCCAGCGTGGCGTGTGTGGTTGCGTTCATCCAGCGCGCCGGCGGGCTGGACGCCGGCCCCATCCACATCGGTGCGGCGCACCGTGTGGGTGGAACCATGTTCACGATGACTTTCGCCGGGATCCTCTACCAGTTGATCCTGTTCACGGGTGCGGTGGCGCTCGCGCCGCGCTTCTCGCGATGGCGCTGGTGGCTGGCCGCGGTGGTGGCGATGGAGTTCACCGCCCTGCTCCTGACCATGACGCGGGGCGCGTGGGTGGCCCTGTTCGTCGGCGCCGCGGTGCTGTGCATGATGGTGCGCCGGCGCGCGGCCTTCATGGCCACCGCCCTCGCCCTGGCGGTGGCGTTGCTGTTTTCCTTCGTGTTTGCGCGCGATCAGGGCCGCACCATCGCGGTGACGGAACTCGCGACGCGCCCCGCGGACCGCAACGTGGGAACGCGACTGGTGTTGTGGCAGATATCGTGGGATTTGTTTCTCCAGCACCCGGTGTTCGGCGTTGGCATGGGCGATTACACCATCGAAGCCGACCGGCACCTGCGCGGCCGCAAGGTGCTCACCACGGTGGACACCCACAACGTGTACCTGCATCTTCTCGCCACCCGCGGGCTGGTGGGCTTCATCCCCTTCGTGCTGTACTTCGTGGTGCTGCTGCGCTCGCTGGCGCGTGTCTACGCGCGGGCGGGGCCGTCCTCGGTCGAACGGTACTACGCTGCGGGGACCGTCGCGGTGGTGGCGGCCATCCTGGCCGGCGCCCTGACGGAGAACAACGTGGACGACAGTGAGGTGTTCATGGTGTTCATGTTCCTGGTCGGCATCGCGCGCAGCCCGCTGGCGCGGGGAAATCCTCCGGCGGGCGGCTAGGCGCGCCGCCGGACCCGGAGGCGCGCGGCCCAGACCAGCGCGGCGCCCGCGAAGATGCACATGACCGGTTCGACGGGAAGGCGTGTGCGCAACGACCCGAAGAACACCACCGCCACCGCGGTGTGGACCACCACGATCCCGTAGAGCAGGGCGAGTTCGCGCCAGCGGCGGCGCGTGAGCCACAGCCCCGCAACGAACAGGGTCATGGTGGGCAGCGCGTAGACGAAACCGATGTCGAAATCGGCCGCCAGACGGCCCAGCGCCGAGTCCCTGCTCCACCACCAGCCGCTGCGGATGCCGCTCAGCCCCATGTCGCTCCTGAGCCGCCAGAAGCGCACCAGTTTCCACGTCACCAGTTCCGGAACGTCGCGCGGGTGCTCGCGCAGGTACGCGAGCCCCAGGTGCCATGCCATGCGATCCCGCGCCACATCGTCCAGCACCATGAGTTCATCGTAGCGCGGCAGCGCCTCCAGCGGTGCCACGCCCCCGCGCCACGACGGCGTTTGCGCCACCTTCTCGTTGTTGCCCTGGTAGAACGTGATGCCGCCATGCGTCGTCAGCGTCCATCCACCCATGACGGCGGCGTTGCGCGCGAGCCACGGCAGCATGATCATGGCAAACGCCGCCGCCATCGCGAGCACGCGTACGGCACGCACGCGCCAGGGCACGGTGGCGAGCAGGAGCGCCGCCGCCAGCGTCCACTCGAACACGGGCAGGCCGGTGGGGCGGGTGAGCGCGGCCGCCCCCAGCAGGGCGGCGGGCGCCAGCGCCCGGCGTGGTTCCGACAGGAGTCCGCGCGGGTCGGGCGCAATCCACAACGCACCCAGCACCAGCACCATGTAGAGGTTCTCGGTAAGCAGGTAGCCGGAAATGAAGGCAAGAAACGGGTTGAGGGCGGCGAAGCCGGCGGCGGCGAGCGCAACCCCCGGACCGAAGAGGCGCCGCGCAACCGCGGCGGTCAGCGCCACCACCACAACACCCAGGATCACCTGGACGACGCGGCCCGCAACCGGGTCGGGATCGGTTGCGGCGTAGAGCGCGGCCAGCAGGCTGGGGTACATGGGCGGGCGGCGCGCGGTGGGGCCGCCATCCGGTTCCACGAACCCCTGCCCCAGCGCCAGGCGGGTTGCGATGCCGTGGTAGTCGGCCTCGTCACCCTTCGGCTCGGTGGCGAAGCCGACCACCCACCCGGCGAACACGACACGCAGCAACGCCGCCGCGAACAGGATCGCGAAGAACGCGCGCCTCGCGGCCGTGCCCCGCGCCTGCGTCACGCGGTCTTTTCGCTGACCGACTTTGCCTGCGTGAACAGCAGCAGGTAGTCACGCCCGCCGGCCTTGCTGTCGGTGCCCGACATGTTGAAGCCGCCAAACGGATGCACACCCACCAGCGCCCCCGTGCACTTGCGATTGAAGTACAGGTTGCCCACGTGGAAGTCCTGCCGGGCGCGCTCGATGTGATCGCGGTTGCTCGAGTACAGCGACCCGGTCAGGCCGTATTCGGTGTTGTTGGCGATCTCCATGGCGTGATCGAAGTCACGCGCCTTGATGATCGCGAGCACCGGCCCGAATATCTCCTCCAGCGAGATGGTGGCGTCGGGCGCGATGTCGCCAAACACCGTGGGCTGGATGAAGTAGCCGGCGCCCGGCGCGCGCGAACCGCCCGCGAGCAGGTCGCCCTCGCCCTTGCCGGTCTCGATGTAGTCGAGGATGGACTTCATGGCGCCTTCGTTGACCACCGGGCCCATGTAGTTGTCCTTCGACTCGTAGGGCGCCCCCAGCTTGATGGCGGCGACCTTCGGGATCAGGCGGCGCACGAACTCGTCATACACCTTTGCGTGCACGATCGCGCGCGAACACGCCGAACACTTCTGCCCCTGGAAGCCGAACGCCGACGTCCACACACCCGTCACCGCGGCGTCGAGATCACAATCGGCATCGACCACGATGGAATCCTTGCCGCCCATCTCCAGCACGGCGCGCTTGATCCATATCTGGCCCTTGCGCGGCGTGCCGGCCTGCTGGTTGATGTGCAGGCCCACCTCCTTGGATCCGGTGAATGCGATAAAGCGTGTCTTCGGGTGCTCGACCAGGTGGTTGCCCACCTCGCGCCCGCCACCGGGCAGGAAGTTGATCACGCCCGCGGGCAGGCCGACCTCCTCCATCACCTCCACGAACTTGGCGGCGATGATGGGGGAATCGCTGGATGGCTTGAGCACCACGGTGTTACCCGCCACGACGGCGGCCGATGTCATCCCCGCCATAATGGCCATGGGGAAGTTCCAGGGTGGAATCACCGCGCCCACACCGAGCGGAATGTAGAGCAGCTGGTTGTCCTCGCCGGCGATCTTCGTCAGCGGCTGCGGTTCGGCCAGGCGCAACGCCTCGCGGCCGTAGAACTCGAGGAAGTCGATGGTTTCGGCGACGTCACCGTCCGCCTCGGCCCAGCTCTTCCCCACTTCGTAGACCATCCACGCCGCGTACTCGAATTTTCGCTCGCGGATGATCCCGGCGGCCCGGAACAGGTACGACGCCCGCTCCTCGGCCGGAACCCTGCGCCAGGTTTCGAACGTGCGCAGCGCGACGTCCAACGCCTGCTCGGCATGCTTCCGGGTTCCCTCCGCGACGCGGCCGACCACGTTGTCCGGATTGGAGGGGTCGATGGAGGTGATGGTTCCCCTGGTCTTGATCTTCTCGCCGCCGATCACCAGCGGGTAGTCGCGGCCGAGCTCGGCGCGAACCTTGTCCAGCGCCGCCTGCATCTTTGCGGCGACGGCCGGATCGCCGAAGTTGGAGAACGGCTCATTGACGAATGGCGTGGGCATGAATGTCTCCCTTGCGAATGAAATTTCTCGAATGCGGCGGATGGGTGCGGCGGAGGGCTCTCCGTCCGCGCTGCGGAAGTAACCGTTTCCCGGCCTCAACTATAGACAAACGCCGGCGGGCCTGTAAACGGGCTTTTTGGTGGCTGCGGCGGGCGTTTGGGGGGATTCAACTTGCGCGTTTCGGCGCCGGTTGGCTACCGTCCGCATGGTCATGCGAACCCACGTGGAAATGGTTCGTGTCCGCTACGGCGAGACCGACAAGATGGGTGTGGCCCACCACTCGAGCTACCTGTTGTGGTTCGAGCTGGGGCGCACCGGGCTCCTGCGCGCCGCCGGGCACTCCTACCGTGGACTGGAGGCGGAGGGTGTCATGCTGCCGGTGGTCGAATACGGGGCCACGTTCCTCAAGGGTGCGCACTACGACGACGAGCTCGCCATCGAGACGAAGATCCGCGAGATGAAGAGCCGCGTGATCACCTTCGACTACCGGGTTCGGCGCGGCGAGGAGATCATCTCCCGCGGGTTCACCCGCCACGTGTGGGTGGACACCAACAGCCGGCCTCGCCGCCTCCCCGACGGGGTCACCGAGGCCATCACGCCGTTTCTCGCTTCCGGCGACTAGGCGATCGAAAACCCGCCCGCGGGATGCGCCGGCGGTTCCTCCCACACCCACTCGACGGCGGACACGGCCGCGGCCGGCGGTCCGATGCGCACGAACGCCAGCGCGGCCTCGCATGCTTCGCGCGTTCCCACGAACAACGCCTCCACGCGCCCGTCGGGCAGGTTCTTCACCCACCCGGCGAGACCGAGTTCGCGGGCGCGCTGGCGGGTGGAATCCCGGAAGAAGACACCCTGGACCCGGCCGCTTACCCACGCGTGCATCGCGACGATTTCCCGCGATCCGCTCACAGGTCGAACACCACCCGGCAGCGCCAGCCCTCCCCGGTTTCCTCGACCTGCAGGCCGTGATAGGTCGCAGCCTTGACGTCGAAACGCAACTGCCCCGCGTGGTCCCGAGCCGGAGCGCCGCGCACCGTGCCGCACAGCGCGTCGTGCCCGGCCGCCCGCACACTCACGTCGCTGTAGATCTCGCCGTGGGTCGCGGCCATCAGGATCACCGCCGAGAGCCAGTCCACCAGCAGCCCGCCGGCATCCGCGCACGCAGCCTCCACAGGGCGCTCCACTACCGGCTCCACCCGGCTCCAGGCCATGAGTCCCATGAGGCCGCGGGTGGCGTTCTCGATCATTTCGGCGCGCGTCGCCCCCCAGGCCTCGATGGCGACGTCGCCCGAGTAGTCGATCTCCTCATAGCCTCTCACGGGAGTGCCTGTCATTGGGAAGCCCGCATCCTTGTATACGGCCCCGCCGGTGATCACACGGAGTAGCGTCCCGCGATGGGAAAGCGGCGCCCGGCGCCGAACGCCTTGGAGGTCACCTTGAGTCCGGGCGCGGCCTGCTTGCGCTTGTACTCGCTCTTGCGCACCGCCTCCACCACCCACGCCACGGTTGAAGCATCGAACCCGCGCGCCACGATGTCCGCGGCGCCCGCCCCCTCTTCGATATGCAGATCGAGGATGGCGTCGAGAATTTCGTAGGGCGGCAGCGAATCGGCGTCCTTCTGGCCGGGGCGCAGCTCCGCCGACGGCGCCTTCTCAATGATCGCCGGCGGGATCACCGTTCGCTCCGCGTTGTACATCGCACACAGCCGGTACACCATGGTCTTGGGAACGTCGGAGATCACGGCCAGTCCACCGCTCATGTCGCCATACAGCGTGCAGTATCCGACGGCGAGTTCGCTCTTGTTCCCGGTGGACAGAACCAAGTGCCCGAACTTGTTGGAGATCGCCATCAGGATGTTGCCGCGGATACGCGCCTGGATGTTCTCCTCGGTGACATCGGGCGTGGTGCCGGCGAGGACGCCCGCGAGGGCCTCGTCGTAGGCCTGCATCAGCGATCCAATTGCGACCTCCTCCAGCCGAACACCGAGCGCGGACGCCAGCGCGCGCGCGTCCTGCACGCTCCCGGCCGACGAATGCGGGGAGGGCATCGCCACCGCCAGCACGTTGTCTGCTCCCAGCGCCTCCGCCGCGATACACAGTGTGAGGGCGGAGTCGATTCCGCCGGAAAGCCCCACCACCGCACGGCTGAAGCCGCACTTGGCAAAGTAGTCCCGGGTGCCCAGCACCAGCGCGCGCCGGATGCTGTCCGCCTCTTCCATGACGCGGTACGCCGGCGCGGCGGCGGGCGCGTTGGTGTCCACCACCACCAGCGCCTCTTCGAACGCGGGCAGCGCGGCGCGCACCTCACCACCGCCGTCCACCCACAGGCTGCGCCCGTCGAAGACCAGTTCGTCGTTGCCGCCGGTCTGGTTCACGAAGACAAACGGCAGGCGATGGCGCCGCGCATGACTGCGGATCAACTCCGCGCGAAACGCCTCCTTGCCCGCGGTGAACGGGGAGGCGGAGATGTTGACGAGAAGGGTTGCCCCCTGCTGCGCGAGCATGGCGATGGGCTCGACACGGTACGGTTGCCGTGGAAACAGCGCGGGGTCGTTCCACGCATCCTCGCAGATCGAGATGCCGAGCTTCTCGCCCCGGAATGGCACCGGCACGGCCGCGGCGGCGGGCTCGAAGTACCGCGCCTCATCGAAGACGTCGTAGGTGGGCAGCAGCATCTTGTCCTGGCGGTGAATCACAGCGCCGTCGGCGATGAGCAGCGCCGCGTTGGCCACCCCCTTGCCCGTCGCCCCCGGCGACGTCAGGGGCGCTCCGACGATGATCCCCAGCCCGGGGTAACGCGCGGATTCGGCCACGATCCGGGCCAGATCACGCCCGCACTGTGCGATGAACGCGGGCCGCTCGACCAGGTCCTGCGGCGGGTAGCCGCTCACCGACATCTCGTGGAATACCACCAGTTCGGCGCCCGCTGCGGCGGCCCGGCGAACCGCGTCCAGGATGCGCCCGGCATTGCCAGCGGTATCTCCCACCACCGTATTCACCTGTACGAGTGCAATCCGCATGCGCATCAAGGTATACGACCGCGGCGGGCCGGTCAATCGGGCGGAATGGTCCATTGACGGGCACCGGTCAAAGTGCGTAGGATTCAGATGATCCCGGACGCGCGGGCCGTGTCCGGCTGCCGCGAGTGAGCGGAAGGCCTGGCCGATCAAGGAGGCGTTACCAGTGCATGCTGCCATCGAGGCCCTTTCCGATACGCGCCGCGAGATTCTGCTCCGCATCAAGCGCGACGGCGGTTCCACCATTGCCGAGATCGCCAAACAACTCTCCATATCCGACGAAGGCGCGCGGCAGCACCTGATTCTGCTGGAACGCCAGGGCTGGGTGTCGCGCCGGGCCCAGCACTCCGGTGACGGAAAATCAGGGCGCCCGGCATCCATCTATGAGATCAGCCTGCGCGGTGAAGAGTTCTTCCCCAAACGTTACGACGAGTTGTGCGTCGCGGTGATCGGCGCCTTCAAGGCGCTGTACGGGCGGCAGGCGGTCGAGGCGGCCATAGCGCACCTCACCGAGTCCACGGTGAACGAGTGGGAGCCGAAGCTGCGCGGCAAGACGCTCGAGGAGCGGATGGAAACCCTCAAGGGGTACTACCTCCCGGAGGATCCGTTCATCTCCATCGAACGAAACGGCCACCTTGCGCTGGTGGAGCGAAACTGTCCGTTCACCAACGTGGCCCTGCAGCAACCCCAGTTGTGCAGCATCACCGTCAACACGCTGACGCGCCTGCTCGGGATGCGCGTCTCGCGCGAGCGCACGTTTCAACGCGGCGACGGTTGCTGCGAGTTCCGCGTACACCGCGATGATCCGGTTGACCCGTCGGCAGTTCCGTTTTCGATCGAAGATCCGCGCGACGACTGACCCGGAAGCCCCTGCCGTTCGGCGGCGGGATTCATGACCCGAACCGGCGTTCCCACACAATGCGCCGAGACCCCAGGAGGTTGCTCATGTCTTCTCGTAATGTGGTTCCCTTTCTGCTCGCCGGCGCGCTGGCGCTTGCGATGGCCGCGGGCTGCGGCGACGATGAGTCCCCCACCGGCGGCGGCACCGGAGGAAATTCGAGCACGTTGTCCCTGCCCTCGGGAACCTACGCCGCCACCGGGGCCTTCTTCACCTGCGGCGAGGCGGTACCCTTCGACGTTCTCGCCGACACCCTGGTCTTCTGTGGAGCCGAGGTCATCGACGAGTTCTTCGGCGCGGATTGCCCCGTCAAGCGCACCGGCAACAACCTCTCGCTGTCGTGCGAGACGACGGAAACCGTGGGACTCAGCTGCACGGAGACACTCAAGGCCAGTTTCACCGGGACCGTCTCGGGCGACACCTACCAACTGTCGGGCACGTTCGAGTATTCCGACAACCCGGCGGACTGCTGGGACGGGACGTACTGCGATTCGCTCCATCTGACCATCGAGCGCATCGGGGGTGTCCCGACGGCGTGCGCCTACGCGGACGAGAACACCGTGGCACTCAACGTAACGGGCGGGGCCCAGGCGGGCGCGCACGAGTTGCAGGCGTTTGGTTCCAGCATCTCGTCCTCCGGCAGCTACTCGTTCTCCTTCAGCGCGAGCAGTAATTTGCCCGTGACCGCCGCTGCGGCGCCAGCGGGCGGCCTGCAGGAGTCGATCTACATGTACGTGTCGACCGACTACATCAATCCGGCCACACTGCCCGCCACGCTGCCGGTGGTGGTGCAGACGATCGGCGCGGCGCCCGTGTCGCCTGCCGGCGGTCCGCAGGTCTACCTTGGGTACGCCGAGATGTCTCCGGACTACTCGTTCAACGCGGAGAACGCGGTGTCCGGAAACTTCGTGGTGCACGAGATCGACGGCGATCACATTGCGGGAACGCTGAACGTGATCGTCTCCGGTACCGAGTACAGCGAGGCCAACCCGAGCGGTGTTCCCGCGCAGCGGACCCTGTCGGGTGGTTACTTCGTGACCGGGGAGGATCAACCGGTGGAGACCGGCGCCCCGGGCGGGTCTCTGGCAGGGTTCACGAAGCGCCTGCGGAGCCTCATCAGGTAGGCCGTCCGGCTGCGGCCGGAACGTATAAACGGACGAAAGCCCGCTGACATCCGCCAGCGGGCTTTTCGTTGCCAAGCCAGGCGGGGTCCGGGGGTCCGCCAGGATCGTAGAGGCTGGAACCGGGCAAGTGGTCAAGAATGCTCTGCCTCAGGGAGCAGACTGGGCACAGGCAGCGGGGACGGCTCTCCGTACCGGGCGATACCCGCCGACCAAGAAAGGTCCGACCGGCTTCGGCGAGCCGCTATCCCCGCAACCCGACCTGTATGGAAGTGCGCCGTTTCAATCCGCAGCGGCTAACGGAATTTCGATTTTTTTCGGGAGGGGTATTCTTCAGCGGGAGGGGGCGGCGGCGGCCCGATCCTGGGCGCCGGCCGGGTCCAGCCCGCGTGCCGGCCGCATGCCGATGCGGTCGTTGATGTGGGGGGGGATGTTCAGGCGCAGGGCCACGCTGACGCGGTCCACCCAGAAGTAATAGCCTCCGCCCCGCACCACCCGCTCGGTGTACCCCGTGCCCAGACGCTCGCCAGCTCCCGGCGCGACCGGGAGCTGGTAGGACCCGTACCAGTCCCGCGTCCACTCGGTGACGTTGCCCAGCACATCGTAGAGTCCGAATGCGTTGGGCGCGTAGAACCCGACCGGCGACGAGTCGACGAAGCCATCGTACCAGTCCGCGTAGCTCCACCCGCCCGGCCGCGCCGGCACGCGCGCGGATGCATCCATGATGTTCTCGGTGGTGCGCAGGCAATCGGGATCCCAGCCACACGGGAGCCGCGCCGTCGACCCGGCCCGCGCGGCGTATTCCCACTGCGCCTCGGTCGGGAGCATCAGCCCCACATCGCGTGCAAAACCGTCCGCCTGTTCCCAGTTGAGGTTCTCGACCGGGTGGCACAGCGAGGTCACGTACATCTTGTAGTCGATGCCGGGCTGCACACGGCTCGGGTTCTGCCCGGTGATGCGCAGGTACTGGGCCTGGGTCACCTCGTACTTCGATATGAAGAAAGGGTCGAGGCAGACCCGGTGCACCGGCACCTCATCCAGGCGCGCGAGCGGGTCGCCACCCGGCTTGGCGGGATCGGCGAGCCGTTCCTTCGACATGCCCATCCAGAAACAGTCGCCGGGAAGCAGCACCATCACGATGCCGGTGTCATCGTCTACGGCCAGGCGTCCGTCGCGGCCACGCACCGGCGCCGCACCGGTGCGGATGTGGACGAACTCCCACAGGCCGGACTGCGGATCGCGGCCCACCGGCACCAGCCCCACCTGGGGCGCAATGACCAGGCCCCCGTAGCGCGGACATTCCTCGACATCGGCGATCGAACGGATGGCATTGCTCCACTCGCTTCGGTGGCTGGTGATGCTCGCATCCACCACGTGGCGGGCGAAGTCGAGCCGGTCGCTCACCAGCGCCATTGTCCCCACATGCGGATCCGGATCGACGAAACGCTCCAGACCGGCGACCAGCGCGGATAGATGGTCGTAGTGAAACTGGTCCTTCTGGCTCGCAAAGAGCGGGCGTGATCCGCCGCCCGGCGACGGATTGCCGTCCAGCGCCTGCGCGCGCAGCGCCGCCAGTGTGGCATGGTGCACGGGCAGGCGCGCCGCCAGCGCCTCCGCCTGGCGCAGCCATTCCTCCATGGCGGGAATGCGCTCCGGGTGCGGCGGGCGCAACGCAACCGAC